>CAMPJN010000245.1 GCA_946886875.1 uncultured Pseudomonas sp. | reverse complement strand
GCCGATGGCGGCCTGCCGCCGCAGCAGACGGTGCAACAGGGCGAGGTGATCCTGGCCGACAGCCAACGTCTGATCGAGCGCTATCACCAGCGTGGCGATGGCGCGCAGATCCAGATCGCCCTGGCGCCTTGCTCGCCGTTCTCGGTAACCCCGCAGATCATGCGCGA
Organism: uncultured Pseudomonas sp.; assembly: GCA_946886875.1. The sequence goes on along the minus strand of CAMPJN010000245.1, from coordinate 5,893 downwards.
CAGCGCCGAGCTGGCCGAAGCGCTCGATGTACGCCTGCACACCCATCTGGCCGAAACCCTGGATGAAGAAGACTTCTGCCTGCAACGCTTCGGCCTGCGCACCGTGGATTACCTGGACAGCGTCGGCTGGCTCGGTCCGCGCACCTGGCTGGCCCACGGCATCCACTTCAATCCGGACGAGATTGCCCGCCTGGGTGCGGCCGGCACCGGCATCTGCCATTGCCCGAGTTCGAACATGCGCCTGGCCTCGGGCATCTGCCCGACCCTCGACCTGCACGCGGCCGGCGCGCCTATCGGCCTGGGCGTGGATGGCTCGGCCTCCAACGACGCCTCCAATATGATCCTCGAAACGCGCCAGGCCCTGTACCTGCAACGCCTACGTTACGGCGCCGAGAAAATCACCCCGGAGCTGGTGCTGGGTTGGGCCAGCAAGGGTTCGGCGCAGTTGCTCGGGCGCTCGGATGTCGGCGAATTTGCGGTCGGCAAACAGGCCGACTTGGCACTGTTCAAGCTCGATGAGCTACGCTTTTCCGGCAGCCACGATCCGCTTTCCGCCCTGCTGTTGTGCGGCGCCGACAAGGCCGACCGGATGATGATCGGCGGCCAATGGCGGGTGATCGACGGGCAGATCGAGGGGCTGGATCTGGCGCAGTTGATCGCCGATCACCGTCAGGCGGCACGAGAACTGGTCAGCGACTGAATAACCGTAGGGGGGACGACGCTTTTTTCGTCCACCACTGCGCCTGCCGCTGGTGGATGGGTGAAGCGTCATCCACCCTACAACTTGTCATGCGGCGGGTTTCACCCACCGCGGTTAAACTCGTCAGCGACCACGCCCGATAGCGAGACCTCACCATGTACGACTGGATCACCGCGCTACCCAAAGCCGAATTGCACCTGCATCTGGAGGGCTCGCTGGAACCCGAGCTGCTGTTCGCCCTGGCCGAGCGCAACAAAATCAAACTGCCTTGGAACGATGTCGAGGCGCTGCGCGGCGCCTACGCGTTCAACAACCTGCAGGAATTTCTCGACCTCTATTACCAGGGCGCCGACGTGCTGCGGACCGAGCAGGATTTCTATGACCTGACCTGGGCCTATCTGCAAAAGTGCAAAGAACAGAACGTCATCCATACCGAACCGTTCTTCGACCCGCAAACCCACACCGACCGCGGCATACCTTTCGAGGTGGTGCTCACCGGCATCCAACAGGCGCTCAAGGATGGCGAGCAGCAATTGGGTATCAGCTACGGTCTGATCTTGAGCTTCCTGCGGCATCTCTCTGAGGAGCAAGCCTTCGACACGCTGAAACAGGCCATGCCGTTTCGCGATGCCTTTATCGCCGTGGGCCTCGACAGCTCGGAAATGGGCCATCCGCCGAGCAAGTTCCAGCGGGTGTTCGACAAGGCCCGCAGCGAGGGTTTTCTCACTGTCGCCCACGCGGGCGAGGAAGGCCCACCGGAATATATCTGGCAGGCCCTGGATCTGCTGAAGATCGAACGCATCGACCATGGCGTGCGCGCCATCGAAGACGAACGGCTGATGCAGCGGATCATCGACGAGCAGATCCCGCTGACCGTCTGCCCACTGTCTAACATCAAGCTCTGCGTATTCGACGACATGCGCCAGCACAACATCCTCAAGATGCTCGAACGCGGGGTGAAGGTGACGGTGAACTCCGACGACCCGGCGTACTTCGGTGGCTATGTCAGCGAGAACTTCGCCGCCTTGCATGACAGCCTGGGCATGACCGAGACACAGGCCAAGCGCCTGGCGCAGAACAGCCTGGACGCACGCTTGAGTTGATGCCACCGTCGTCGAATGCACATAGCTGAACGCAACCCTTGCGCCGCACCGTGCGGCGCCATAGTGCAAACCGCCTATCCGGCTGGAGTTTTCTGACCTAAGGTCGATACATGGAGGTATGCATACGGCCGAATAATGGCAATATGATGCCACGTCTATTCGTCCGCACAGGGCACGTCACCGCCGAGGTTGCCGCTCTATGTCCCATCCTCAACCCCGCCACCATAGTCTGTCCGCCCTGTTGTTTTCGCTGCTGACCTGCTTCGCGCTGCAAGCCTTTGCCGCCGAGGATATCCGCATCGTCACCGAAGAATTGCCGCCCTACAACATGACCCAGGACGGCAGGCTCACCGGTATGAGCACCGAAGTGGTGAAGGCGGTACTTGAGGAAATCGACGTACAGGCCAGCATTCAATCCATGCCCTGGGCGCGCGCCTATGACATCGCCCTGAACAACGAGAACGTCCTGATCTACTCGATCACCCGCACCGCCCAGCGCGAAAAGCTCTTCAAGTGGGTGGGCGTAGTGGCGCCGATGAACTGGTATCTGTACGCCAGACCCGGCAGCGGGATCGAACTCAAGACCCTCGACGACGCGCGCCGCTACCAGATCGCCACGGTCAAGGAAGACGCCGGCGAACAGTACCTGGTGTCCAAGGGCTTCGCGGTCGGCAAGAACCTGCAGTCGAACAACAAGTACGCCTACAACTACGAGAAATTCAAACTGGGCCGGGTGGATCTGTGGATTTCCATCGAGCTCAATGCCACCTACCTGATCCGTCAGGCTGGCGAGAACCCAAGTGAGGAGGTCGTGCCGGTGCTAAGCCTGCCCGATCTGGGCAACGGTGAAGGACTGAACATGGCGTTCAGCCCGCAAACCTCGGACGCGGTGGTCGAGCGTTTCCGCCAGGGCCTGGAAACCATTCGCGGCAATGGCACTTACGCTGCCATCGCCAAGAGATGGCTGTAGGGTGCTGGCCGCACCGCCCGGCGAGCCGTTAGCCGCCAAGCCCCTGACCAGCCGCCCGGTCGGCTCGCTCGGTCGGCGACTGGTGCTAGCCACCTTGGTGTTCTGCTTGATTTTCACCCTGTTCACGGTAGCGGTGCGCACCTGGTCGGCCTGGCATACCAATCTTGCGGCAATGAACGGCGAGCTGAACCTGATCGATCAGGTGTTCCAGCGCACCCTGGCCAAGGCGATCTGGGAAATGGACCGCGAATCGCTACAGACACAACTGGACAGCGTTTCCCAAGTAGCCGCGGTGGGCCGGGTGGAGCTGCGAATTCTGCGTGCCGGACGCTCGCCCGAAGTGATGACGCAGCAACGTAGAGCGCAAACGACGTCAAACCGTGCACCATCGCTGCAACGCATGCTCGTCTACGAGCCCTATGCAGACGCGAGCGAGACGGTCGGCGAGCTGACCCTTGAGGGCGACGAGCGCGTGCTCTGGCAGCGCTTGCTCGGCGAGGTGGCCAGCATAGTGGTTACCCAGATCATTCAATCGTTGCTGCTGGCCAGCCTGATCATGTGGATGTTCAATCGCTCGGTCACCGTGCACGTGCAACACATCGCGCGCTATCTCGGCCAACTGTCGCCGGCCAACCTCAAGCAGACCTTGCAGCTGGAGCGGTCGACCAAGCGCCGCGATGAATTGAGCCTGCTGGAGGCGGGGGTCAACGACCTGCAAGACAAGCTCTCGACCTACCTCGATCGGCAGAAACAGGACGAGCAGGATCTGGCCGCGCACCGTGACCGACTGGCCGAGCTGGTCGAAGAACGCACGGTCGAATTGCGCGAAGCCAATAGTCGCCTGGAAGAACTCTCGCGCAGCGATCCCCTTACCGGCCTGGCCAACCGCAGGCACTTCGATGAGCTGAAGGAAATCGAATTCCGCCGCGCGCTCCGGCTCGGTCAACCGCTTTCGGTACTGATGTGCGATGTGGATTTTTTCAAGCTGTACAACGACACCTATGGCCATGCCCTTGGCGACCAATGCCTGAAAGCGGTCGCCGAAGTCATGACCGGCGTGTTCGCCCGAGCCGGTGAACTGGTCGCCCGCGTCGGCGGCGAAGAGTTCGCCGTGTTGTTGCCGGGCTCCGACGCCGCCAGCGCACGCAAAGCCGCGGAGCGGCTGCGTCAGGGTATCGCCGCCCGAGCCATGACACACGCCACCTCGCAGGTGGCATCGCACGTGACACTGAGTATCGGCGTCGCTCAGTTCGAGCCCGCAAGCATGGATCGCTTCGATCAGTTACTGCAATGCGCCGACCAAGCACTGTATCGCGCCAAGACACAGGGCCGCGACCGAATAGCCGACTGATAGCAACGAGGTCTCCCATGCGTACGCCCCCTTGTCCCTGGATTGCCCTGTTGCTGGCGTGGGTCTGCGCCAGTGGCCAGGCGCAAAGCATCCAGGTCGTCACCGAAGACACCTCTTACAGCTACCTGGAAAACGGCAAAGTGGTGGGCACCGCGACCGCGGTGGTCGAGGCAACCCTGCAGCGCGCCGGGCTCAACGACTACCGCATCGCCATCTACCCCTGGGCGCGCGCCTATGACATGGCGCAGCAACAGGCCAACGTGCTGATCTACCTGATCGCCCGCACCCCGGCACGTGAGGCGCAGTTCAAATGGGTCGGGGAAATCGAACGCATCGAGCATCACTTCTACAAGCTGCGCGAGCGCGCGGACATTCAGGTGCGTGACTTGCAGGATGCCAAGCAGTACAGCGTGGGCGTGGTGCGCGACGACGTGCGTCAGCATTACTTGCTAGAACAAGGCTTCGCCAAACTCGCGGTCTCAGCCAACAACCGCGACAATTTCATGCGTCTGCTCAATCAGCAAGTGCAGCTAGTACCCATGCCGGAGAGTGACGCAGCCATGCTATGCAAGGAAGCCCAGGTCGACTGCGCTCTGCTCGAAAAAGTGCATAGCCTGGCAGGGTTAGGTACGGGCCTGTATATGGCCTACAGCCTTAGCACCGACGATGAGACAGTGGCGCGTACTCGCGGCGCATTCGATAGCCTTGAGGCAGAGGGCACGGTTAAACGACTGATGAGCGGTGGGCAATGACTCCGCCATCGCCCAGATAAAGTTTGGCATGGTCCAGGTCGACAGCGACCCAGAGCACATCGCGCCATCCCTTAGCCGAGGCGCCCCGCCGGCGCATAAGGGCTGGCATCGATAAAGGGTTCGCGCCCCAACAACAAATCGGCGAGCAAGCGGCATGATGCAGGCGCCAGGACCAAACCATTGCGGTAATGGCCACAGTTCAACCAGAGGCCGTCATGTCCGGGCACCGGCCCGATAAAGGGCAGGCCACCTGGCGACCCCGGGCGTAATCCCGCCCAATGATTGATCACCTCAGCATCGGCCAATGCCGGCAACAATTCGACTGCCGACGCTTTGAGGCTGGCTAACGCCTCCTCGGTGGGCACCTTATCGAAGCCAACATGCTCGCGCGTGCTGCCAATCAAAACATGGCCGTCGCGCCGAGGAATCGCATAGCGGCCATTGCTCAAGACAATGCTGGTCAGAAAATCCTCCGCGCACTTGTAAAGGATCATCTGCCCCTTCACCGGCTCCACCGGCAACGCGATATCCAGGCTGCGCAACAACTCGCCGCTCCAGGCCCCGGCAGCGACAACCACCTGGTCGGCGCGGATCTCTCCCGCCGCGCTATGCACCCCACAAATCCGCCCACCCTCGCGAATAAACCCAGTGACCGCGCAATGCTCATGCAGCGTCACGTTCGGCATCTGCACCAAGGCAGCACGCAACGCCTTGACCAAACGCGGATTGCGCACATTGGCCACCCCCGGCATATGCAACGCCCGGGAAAAACGCCTGGCCACCGCCGGCTCCGCCCGATACACCGACTCCACAGGCACCGACCGCATCGGCCGCCCCTCCCGCGCCGCCCACGCCAAAGGCGCCGCCGGTTCCTGATCCAGCCAATACAACCCGGTGACATACACCTCGGGGTCGATACCTGTATCGCCCAACAACTGCTCGCCCAACTGCGGGTAAAAATCCTGCGACCAATGCGCCAACGCCGTCACCGCCGGGCTATAGCGCCAGGGGTAAAGC
>CAMPJN010000244.1 GCA_946886875.1 uncultured Pseudomonas sp. | reverse complement strand
CCACGGAAGAAAGCGGCGGACGATAGCATCCGAAGCGGCGTTTCTCCAGCGCAAAGCCCAGGAGATGCAGCCAGTCGCTGACCCGATTCGGGGCGATGCAGCGTGCTTGGCGCAAGCCATCCTGGGCATATAGATGACGCAGTCCCCAGGCGCTCAGCGGGTTGATCCCGAGGATCAACAAATGACCGCCGGGCCTTACGCTACGCGCGGCTTCACGCAGTAAACCGTGGGGCGACAGGCTGAAGTCCAGGCCATGTTGCAGCACCACCACGTCGGCGGCGTGTTCGGTCAGTGGCCAGGCCTGCTCCTCGCAAACGATGTCCACACCGTTGAAGGGTGCGCCGACGCGTACGCTGCGTTGAATCTGCGCGGCTTTGGCGGTTTCTTCCGCCGCGGGGCCGTAATGCACCAGATAGCTGCCGAAAAAGCGTGCCAGCTCCTCCTCCAGCAAACGCTGCTCCTGCTCGAGCAACAGCTGCCCGTGGGGCCCGTTGAACCAACCGCGCGCCGCGCCGATCAGGCTCAGCCAGTCGGCATCGGCTTGGGCGAAGGGATGATCAGACATAGGTATCACCTGCGTAGCCGTCAGTTTCGAGAAAACCTTAGAAAGGCCTAAGATGCACCTTTGTAGCCCGCATAGCGACCCGTGCCATGATTAAAATCGACGCTCTACCGGCTTTCTCCGACAACTATATATGGCTGCTGCAGGACAGCGCGCAACAGCGCTGCGCCGTGGTCGATCCAGGTGATGCCGCCCCCGTGCTGGCCTGGCTGGACGCCCACCCTGGCTGGCAACTCAGCGATATTCTGATTACCCATCACCATCACGACCATGTTGGCGGTATCACCCGACTCAAGGCGGCGACCGGCGCCAGGGTACTCGGCCCCGCACGGGAAAACATTCCCGAGCGCGATCAAGAACTCAGCCAAGGCGACCGGGTCGAGGTGCTCGGCCACCGGCTGCAAGTCATCGAAGTCCCCGGGCATACCCTCGGCCATATCGCCTATTACCAGCCCGAGCAAGATTGGCTGTTCTGCGGTGATACCCTGTTCGCCGCCGGTTGCGGCCGCCTGTTCGAGGGCAGTCCCGAACAGATGTACGACTCACTGCAGCGCCTGGCCGCCCTGCCCGAGCAAACCCAGGTGTACTGCACCCATGAATACACCCTGAGCAATCTGCGTTTCGCCCAAGCGGCCGAACCCGACAATACGCAGATCGCCGAGCGCCTCCGCCAAGTCGCCGCCTGGCGCGAAGCCGGACTGATAAGCCTGCCTTCGACCCTGGCACTTGAGCGCGCGACCAACCCTTTTTTACGCTGCGACGAGCCTGCAGTGCAGGCAACCATCGACCGCCGCGAAGGTGTCGCAGATCGCTCCAACGCTCAGGTATTCAGTCGTCTACGAGCCTGGAAAGATAATTTCTAAAATCACGACGGGCCTGCAAAAAATTGGTTAAAACTTGACCATCCATGCATCGATTCCTAGAATCGGCCGACTTTCAGCACAATAAGAACCTATGACCCAATGCTTTTATCACCTTGCAAGCGCTTGAATTTAAAAGCATTGACTCGTAGTTACGGGGCGCTTGCGGTGGTCTTTTGCGTCGTCCTGAGCGGCTGCCAAAGCACCTCGCCTGCCCCCGACCGCAGCCGCGATACCGATACCGCTGTGGGCCTGGAGCGGGAGCCGGAATGGCTCACCACTACGCTGCAAGTAGAGGAACCCAAGGATATCTGGGAGCGCGTACGCGACGGCTATCAGTTGCAGGACGCGATAGGCATCCATCCCAGGATCGAGCAGCAACGCCTGTGGTTCGTCAGCAACCCCTCCTTCGTGGAAAAAGTCGGCGAGCGCAGCAACCCCTATATTTATTACATCGTCGAGCGTCTGGAAGAACGCAACATGCCAATGGAATTGGCGCTGCTGCCGATGATCGAAAGCGCCTATAACCCCCTGGCCTATTCCCACGCCGATGCCGTTGGGTTGTGGCAGTTCATCCCCTCGACCGGTCGTAATTTCAATCTGCGCCAGACCAGCTGGTACGACGGCCGCCGCGATGTCATGGCCTCGACCAACGCGGCGATGAATTATCTGTCGCGCCTGCATCAGATGTTCGATGGCGACTGGTTGCTCGCCCTCGCCGCCTACAATGCCGGCGAAGGCCGCGTCGCCCGCGCTATAGAGCGCAACCGCAAGCTGGGGTTGCCGACCGATTACTGGAACCTGTCGTTGCCGAAAGAAACCCAGAACTATGTGCCCAAGCTGCTGGCACTTTCCCAAGTAGTGATGAGCCCGGAAGCCTATGGCGTCAGCCTGGAGCCGATCGCCAACGAGCCCTATTTCGAGAAGGTCGAACTCAAGCAGCGCATGGACCTGTCCCGGGTCGCCGCCCTGGCAGACCTGGACGAAGATGAGTTGTACCTGCTCAACCCCGCATTCAAGCGCCGGATCACCCTCGACGGCCCTCAGCATCTGCTGGTACCGGCGAGCAAGGCCGAACTGTTGACCGCCAATCTGCTGCTGATGAAGCCGGAAGAACTGGTCGATTGGCAGCAATATCGAGTGCGTTCGGGCGACAGCCTGCACGGCATCGCCACCCGCTATCGGCTGACGGTCAACACCCTCAAAGACATCAATCGCCTCACCAGCAACCACTTGAGCGTCGGTCAGGTTCTCAGTATTCCGGCGGAGCCGGGAGTATCACCAAGCGAGCCGCTGTTTCAGGGCAGCACCAGCAGCAATGCGGTGGCCGCGCGGACCTACCGGGTGAAGAGCGGCGACAATCTCTGGCTGGTGGCCAGGGCGCACAACGTTTCGGTCGCCGAGGTGAAACGCTGGAACAACCTCAAGGGCAACAACCTGCGCGTCGGCCAGGTACTCAATTTCCAGGGCGGCCGCGCACCGGCAGCTGAGCGCGGAACCGCTAGCGCATCGGCGAGTAAAGCAGCGACCTATTACCGGGTGCGTAGCGGCGACTCGCTGTACCTGATCGCCAAACGCTTCAAGGTGCGCATGCAGCACCTGCAAAGCTGGAATCCGAAAGTCAGCAAAGCGCTCAAGCCGGGGCAGACGCTGACCCTGTATCTGCCCAACTAGCTCAGGAGCGCTTGCTCAGCGCATCCAGGCAACGCCCGGTCAGCTGCGAAAAGCGTTGAAAAGCGACGAACTGTTCATGCTTCAGGGCTCGTCCGGAAACCCGATTATCGGCATAGACCACGCCGATTTCGCGAGCACCCGCGAGCAACGGGGCGATAAAGAACATCCCCTGGCCAAGCGATTTGCGAATCGGCTGAGTGACCAGTTCGGCGAGGTTGTAGCTGGCAGGCACGCCCATCCACAAAGCTTCTCTATTGCGTAGCGCATAGCTGAAAATGTGCTGCTGCTCCGGCTGGTCGACCGGCAGAACGAAATCGCTCAGCCAGCCCTGGCTACCCTCGCCGACCACCCGCTTGGTGCGGAAGCAACTGTGCCCATCGGCCAGTACCACCAACATCACCCGCTCCAATCCAGCGCCCTGGTGCAGGCCCTTAAGCAGGGTATCGATGATCTGCGCGACATCGCCGCGCTTGCTGACCATTTGACCGAGATCCTGCAGCGCTTGCTGCAATACCAACAAGTTGGGTTGCAGCAGACGCGCCCGGCGCAACTCCTGCTGCTCGCGGATCTGCTCGGGATCGGTATTGGGGATCAGTTTGCACAGTTTGCTGGCGCCAAAGGTGGTCGCCACCTTGACCGCCTCTTCGGCACTGGCGAACACCTGCTGCAGGGCTTCCTCGGGGGTTACGCCGATGAAATTGGCCATTTCCTCGATAAGGCTTTCCATCGCCGCCGAATCCCAGCCTTCCAGCGCCGCCTGGCTGATCCGCGCACCGAGGTTGACCGAGAATACCGTCGGGTCGTTGCGGTTGGCGGTGTTGTGCGCCTGGCTGACGACGTCGCCCAGATTCCAGCTTTTAACCAGGCCCTGGGTCAGCTGACGGAAGCTGGTGCCCAATACCTGTTGCACCGCTTCATCCACATCGACCCCGGGCTGAGCCAAGGCGCTGGCCAGCTCGTCGGCCTGGTCGCCACCGCAGCCCCAGAACGCCAGTTCACCCAAGTGGTACAGCAGCGCGGCGATAAATACTTCTTCCTGATGCTTGGCCAGTACATAGCCGGCTATGTTGCGGGCCTGCACCGCGGCATGGAACGAGCGCGCAAGCAGCTCCTGCAACTGCTCGCGCGGCGCCCGCACCAGCAAGCCATCGATCAGCGCGACCGACATGCCGATCAAGCGCACATTGTCGAAACCAATCATTACGATGGCCCGCGAGATGGTCTTGATCGCTTCCTGGGAGGGGTTGTAATAGACGCTGTTACCGATACGCAGCACCTTCGAGGTCAAAGATGCATCGCGCAGCAACACGTCAGCCAGTTGCTGCACCGAGGATTTATCCTGCTGTGCCAAACGATGCAGGTCCTGCACCACGGCTGCTAAAGCGGGTAATTCGGCTTGGTTCAGGCGGTCGATCCAAGATTGCAAGCCATGGCTATGGGTACCCAAGTTCACGCCCTCTGTGTAATTTCTCCGAGTGTAGCAACATGTTGCTTGGCATCGCCGCTGGATACGGCCTTTTTCCTGCCTATACAAGCTGTTACTGTACCGAACCTGCAGCTTACAAGACGCCACGGAGCGGATTTTTCACTTGATGCGTCTCCTCTTTCTGTTGTTCCTCAGTTTGGCCATCGGCGCCCCCGCTTCGGCAAGCCTTCGCGAAAGCCATGGCTATGCGCAATTCGGTGCGCTCAAGTATCCCGCCAGCTTTACCCATTTCGATTGGGTCAACCCCGACGCGCCCAAAACCGGCACCGTGCGGATCATGGCGTCGGGAACCTTCGACACCCTCAACCCTTATACCTTCAAGGGCAGTAGCCCGATCAGCACGGCGAACTTCCAACAATATGGGGTCACCGAGCTGAACGCGACCCTGATGGCCGGCACTGGCGCTTACGACCCGTCGGGCGACGAGCCCGCCTCCAGCTATGGCCTGATCGCCAAGTCGGTCGAGTTCAGCGACGACCGCAGCTGGGTGGTGTTCAACCTGCGCCCCGAAGCTCGCTTCCATGACGGCATGCCCATCTCGGCCTACGACGTGGCGTTTTCCTACCGGCTGCTGCGCAAGGATGGTCACCCGCAATACCGCACCAACTTGCAGGAAGTGAAGCGCGTCGACATCCTCAATCGTCACCGCATCCGCTTCGTTTTCAAGCGCTCCGGCAATCCACTGTTGATCATGCGCCTGGGCGAGCTGCCGGTACTGCCGCAGCATTACTGGAAAGACCGCGACTTCAAGGCCACCACCTTCGAGCCGCCGCTGGGCAGCGGGCCTTACCGCATCACAGAAGTGCGACCGGGACGCAGTCTCGGCTTCACTCGAGTGAAGGATTGGTGGGGCGAACAATTGCCGGTCAATCGCGGCAAATACAATTTCGATAAGGTCGAGGTGGAGTTCTATCGCGACAGCCACGTCGCCTTCGAGGCGTTCAAGGCCGGCGAATTCGACTTCTACATCGAACAGCAAGCGAAGAACTGGGCCAATGGCTATGACTTCCCGGCGGTGGAGCGCGGCGAAGTGATCAAGGCGGAAATCCCCCACAGTATCCCAACCCAGACCCAGGCTTTGTTCATGAACTCCCGCCGCGCGGTTTTCGCCGATCGCAAGGTACGCGAGGCCCTGGCCATGATGTTCGACTTCGAATGGACCAATCGCGCCCTGTTCAGCGGCTCCTATATCCGCGCCAGCAGCTACTACCCCAACAGCGAATTTTCCGCGACCGGTAAACCCGAAGGGGCCGAGTGGCTACTGCTTTCGCCTTACCGCAAGCAACTGCCCGCCCGCTTGTTCACCGAGCCCTTCCAGATCCCGCAGACCGAAGGCCGCGGTATTCCCAGGGACACCCTGCGTCGCGCCCTGGGCCTGCTGGCGGAAGCGGGTTGGAAGCTTTCAGGCGAACATCTGGTCAATAGCAAGGGTGAAGTCCTGCGTTTTGAAATCCTTCTGGTGAACCCAGGGCTGGAACGCATCTACCAACCCTATATC
>CAMPJN010000243.1 GCA_946886875.1 uncultured Pseudomonas sp. | reverse complement strand
GCGGCACACAGCGCGCTGAGCACGAAAGGCTTGCGTAGACCGGAGTGTTTCATTGCGGTTACCTCTGCGGGTTAATTGTTATCCCCGGGAAATTCTCCCGGTCTGCCGCTAATTCTTCGCCGCAGGGGGTATGGCAACAATTGCCCGCAGTGCCGATTTCCCTACTCCCTTGGTAGCAATACTTGCTCGCCGAACAGCGCCTCACCGCACTGCGCCTGGCCAGTGACGCGACTTAAGTGCCAACCGGCCCACCGTAAAAGAGCATACCCGGCGGGCCTTTCAGCCTTTAGAAAGTGACACCCCACATGCTAAGGAGAAAGCCCCATGGGTCGTGTCATTCTGCTGTGCTGCCTGCTGTTCAACTGCCTGGGCAACGGTCTGTTGGCCGAACCGATCAATATCGGCCTGAGCTACCCGCGTACCGGCAACTACAAGGCCGAAGGTCTGGAGCTGCATCGCGGCGCGCTGATGGCGGTCGCGGCCATCAACGCCGGGGGCGGCCTGCTCGGGCGGCCGCTGCAACTGCTGACACGCAACAGCGCCTCGCGGGCGAGCAATGCGCGTAATAACGTCGAGCGTTTCGCCAGCCAGGGCGCACGAATGGTATTCGGCGGTGCCACCAGCGAAGAGGCGATCGCCGCCGGCAAACGCGCTCGGGAGCTGGGCCTGCTGTACTTCGCCACCCTGAGCTTCGCCGAGGAGGTAACCGGACGCGAAGGCCATCGCTATCTGTTCCGTGAGTCCAACAGCGCCCTGATGAGCGCCCGGGTGCTCGGCGAATACCTCGGCTGGAACATGCCGCGCCAGCGCTATCACTACATAGTGGTCGACGACACCTGGGGCCGCAGTATCGAAAGCGAGCTACGCCTCACCACCGCTAGCCAGGACCGCGCCCGCCATGGTCGCAGCGCCCTGCCCGCATCCGGCGCACTACAGCGCCAACGGGCCGACGCGCTACACAAAGCCGCCGCCAGCGATGCGCAGATTCTGGTCCTGGCGCTGCTCGGCGAAGACCTGCTGCACAGCATGCGTCTGGCCCACGATCTGGGGCTGCACAAGCGCATGCAGATCATCGCCCCGCACCTGAGCAAGAGCCTTATCCAGCAGGCCGGGCCCAAGGTCATGCAGGGGGTGATCGGCACCGAAGCCTGGACCTGGCAGGTACCCGCCGAAGAACAGGCGCCCGCCGGACAAGCCTTCGTCGCCGACTATATCCATCTGCACCGCGAATACCCCGACAGCGCCGCGGCGTCGGCCTACAGCATCGTCCAGCAATGGGCCGACGCGGTGCGCCGCAGCGCCAGCCTGGACAGCGAAAAACTCATAAACGCGTTAGAGGACCACAGCTACAGCCTGCTCAAAGGCCCGCAACAGTGGCGCGCCTTCGACCACCAGAATGTGCAGAGCATCTATGCCGTGCGGGTCAAGCCGCGCAGCCAGATCATGCAGGACCCGCTCAAGCAGGATTACTTCGAGATCATTCACCGCATGGACGGCGAAGCCGCAGCGCCGAGCCATGACGATTGGCAGCAACAACGCGGCGAACAACTGACCTTGCAGTAAATCGCCTCCGCCAACGTGGCAAGGCCAAAGATGCTGTAGTAGCGTTGTGCAGCGAAGTCGAGGTTGCTGCTGGCGCCTCGATTTGAACGACCTGTTTATCGAAAGGAGTCGTGATGACCTCAGTGCGCACCTTGACGCGTTACAAAGCCTGGGCCGATGAGTTGTTTCTGAACACGGTGGCGCAGCTGCCCGAAGCGGATCTGGTTTCACCGCGCCCCATCCTGTTCGGCAGCCTGATTCGTACCTTGCATCATTCCTATGCCATGGATCGGGTATGGCAGGCCCATCTGCTCGGCCAGGCTCATGGTTACACCACACGCAATCCGCCGGAACACCCGCCGTTCGAGGCCCTGCACGAAAGCCAACTGGCCATCGACGCCTGGTATGTCGACTATGCCGAATCGCTGGATGCTGATGCGCTCTCGGAGGTAGTGCGCTTCAGCTTTATCGGCGGGGGCGAAGGGGCAATGTCGCGTAACGACATCCTCCTGCACGTGGTCAACCACACCACCTACCACCGCGGCCATGTGGCCGACATGCTCTATCACCACGCCCTGTTTCCGCCGACCACCGATCTGCCGGTGTTCCTCGCCCAGATCGCTTCGTAGGGCGGACATGCCGAAGGCTTGTCCGCCGTCTGGGGCGCTGATCGCTCCGGCGTCGAGACCGGCCTGATCCAGGCTGGATCCGCCCACCATTTTGTTGGGTTTCGCTGCGCTCAGCGCCGATTTACCAGTGAGCCCAGCGTTATTGCGCATCCAGGCTTGTCGATTTCGCGTCTTGATAAACGACTAGAACTGCTGGCATCGCGTGCTGCCGGCACCAACTAATCTGAAACCTGTCCAGCCGAGGAATCGCCCATGTCGCTGAAACTCTATGCCCACCCCTTTTCGCTGTACTGCCAGAAGGTGCTGATTGCGCTTTACGAGAACGCCACCGTGTTCGAGATGCGCCTGCTCACACCGGATGACCCAGAGACCGCGGCCGAATTCGCGGCGCTCTGGCCGCTCAAGCGTTTTCCCCTGTTGCTGGACGGAGAGCGGACGGTGCTGGAGTCGAGCATCATCATCGAGTACCTGGCGCTCTATCACCCAGGCCCAGTACGCCTGCTCCCCGCAGACGCATGCGCCGCGCTGGAAGTGCGGATGATGGATCGTTTCTTCGACAACTACATTTCCACACCGCTACAAAAGATCGTCTTCGACCGCATGGCCGATAACCGCGACCCTCAGGGTGTCAGCGAAGCCCGGCAGATGCTCGACACCGCCTATGCCTGGCTCGACACCACCCTGAGCGGCCGCCAGTGGGCGGCGGGCGATAGCTTCAGCCTGGCCGATTGCGCCGCCGCGCCCGCATTGTTTTATGCCGACTGGGCCCAGCCGATCAGCCCGAGCCTAACCCGGGTGCATGCCTTGCGCCAACGCCTGCTGGCGCGCCCTTCGTTTGCCAGGGCGGTCGATGAGGCGCGCCCGTATCGACCACTCTTCCCACTCGGTGCACCCGATCGGGATTGAGCAAAACTTGGAAGTGGTGGGTTTCGCTTAGCAGGTCGCGCGAAATGGTCGGTAGGTTGGCGCTGAGCGTAGCTAAACCCAACAGGCTGGATATCTTTCACAGCCGCACTGATGCATCTAACCATCACTGCTGGGTGACGCGGAGCGTCACGGGCTAGGTTCCCACGCTGGAGCGCGGGAACGATCGAAAAGCGCGGGCTACGAAATCACATCCAGCTGCGGTAATGACTCAATCCAGCTGTTCGAACTGCGCCTGTTCATAACGCGGGTAGAGGTGGCTGACGCTGCGGATCAGTTCATAGCGGCTCAGGCTGACGGCGGCGAAGCGCTCGGGGATGGGCACGCGGATCAGTTCGTTCATATCCGCGCCACGGGCTGCGCCGCCGCGTAGCAAGGCATCGAGCCAAGCCAGGTAATCGCGCATCTGCTCGAATGGTGCGGCGTTTTTGGCCAGCGGACCGTGGCCGGGCACGATCAGCTTCCAGGGCAGCGCCTGCAGTTGTTCGAGATCGCCCAGCCAGACATCCAGTCCCGGCGTACCGGGCGTGGTCAGCGCCCGCTGATAGAACACCAGATCGCCGGCGAATAGCACACCGCTGGCCTCATCGAGAATCGCCAGGTCGGCGCCGGTATGCCCGCGCAATGCCAGCAACCGCAGTTGCCGGCCGCCGATACGTATGGGGCCAGGTTCAAGACTGTGGGTCGGCAGAACCACCTCGGTGCCGCGCATCCAGTCGCCGACCAGGCGATACATGTTTTCCGCCATGGCCTCGCCCTGCTCGCGCAGCAGCTCAGTGGTGCCGGCCAGGGCGGCGATCGGCACATCGGCGAAAGCCTGGTTGCCGAGCACATGATCGGGGTGATGGTGGGTCAACCACAGCTGCAGCAGCGGCTTGTCGGTGACCTGGGCGATCGCCTGGCGCAGCGCTTCGCCGTAGCGTTTCGACGGCCCGCTGTCGATCACCAGAACGCCCTGCGCGGTGACGATAAACCCGCTGTTGACGATATTGCCGCCATTGTTCTGGGCGAAATTATCGGTGCTGCCTTCGAGCAACCAGACATCCTCGGCGATCTGCCGTGGCTGCAGCGCATAATCGAACTCGGCCCGCACCGGCAGCGTGCAGGCGATCAGGGTCAGCAGCAGTAGCCAGCGCATGGGCAGCTCTCCGGTAATAAAGCGTCACCGCAGGTACGATGCGGCCGGCCGCCGCGATCCGAACTCAGTGCACGAGTTCGACGTTGCTGATCTGGATCAGCGGCTGACTGTCGGTGAAGTTGGCGATATCCGCCATGATCCGTTCCGCGTGGGGCGTGAAGCTCTTCTGGAAGGCCTCTACGCTGTCGAAATAAAGATGGCCTATGACGATAAAGGGCGCGGCCTCGTCGGGTACCACACTGCACAGCCCCTGGTTCACCGCGATTGCCTTGCAGGCCGTGCCCAGGCACTCGCGAACGATCTCGATATGCTTCTTGGAGTAATAATCGAAGTCGAAATGCACGTTGGCCTGGTTGGGATAAAGCACGCTGACTTGGATCATATAAACCTCCTGGAAATGGCACACAAACGAGTTACGGGCGACCCTGCCGCAGCAGCATGGCTTATCTCGGGTAAAGCAAACTGATTTGAATCAAATAAACCTCTTGGCAATGCCACACGAACGCGCTTGCGGGCAAATCCGCCGCAGCAGCTTGGCTTGCGATTCATTTGCATAAGCGTTGCTGAGTCCCTGCTGGCGTTCCATTGTTAATGATCATCGAATTGCTTAACGCAGCAAACAGGACTTATGGACAGTAAATTTGCCAATTTTCACAATCCTGCGCTGAATTCATTGCCATTATTGTCGCGCAGCCACAATTCAGTGTCGCCCAGGCCTTTCACCTCCAGACTGAGAGTTGGGTTTTCGCTGACCGAGGGGAACAGCTCCAGGGTCGCCAGTACCTTACCGGCGCTGTCGCGCAGTTCGGCCTGGTTGAGGAAGAATTCGGGAATGCCACCGACCAGTCCATTGTCCATCGGGTGAGCGATCTGCAGGCGCAAGCGGCTACCGTCCTGCAGCGCGAAACGCTTGCCGTAGACCTCGCCGAGGCGCTCTTCCCAACCGGCTTGGGCGCGCACCACGCTCGGCGCGGTGCAACCGCCACCGGCGGCTTCGATGGTTGCCGAACCGATATGCCAGAGGCCGTCATCGGTCAACACCGCCGCACGGACCGGCGTGGCCTGTTCGATACGGATGCGCAAAGACAGGCGCGGCAGCACCTCGGCGCCAGGGGCGAAATCGAATATCTGCGCGATGGGGTTGAGTTCGGCCCAGGCCAGGATTCGCAACACCCGGCCCGCATAGGCGCTGGCATCGACCTCCAGCGGCACTTGCCGGGCATCTTCGGCAAAAGGCGGTAGCGACACCTTGATCCGCTGATCGAACACAAAAGGCGCGCCATCGAGCAGGCGTGCATGGTGGTAGTCCCACATCACCGAAGCCACCGGGTCGCCCTTGACGGCCCAAGCGCCAGGGCTCGAGAACAACCCCAGCAATACCAGTACGCAACGCCATGCCATCGGTCTTCTCCGCTTGTTCGAGCGATAGGCGGCGGGCCGCCCGTGGCTTATTCGACGTCCTGATACATACCCGGCAACTCGTAGCGCAAACCGTAACTGGCGTAGAGGCGCTTGAGTTCGCCGGCGAGAATCAGCTCTTCGAGCTTTTCCTCCAGGGCATAGGCCAATTGCCGGTTGCTTTCGTGCACCGCCATGCCGATGTCCCAGACCTGTTTGCCCATGTTCGGATAGGCGTTTTCAGCCAGGGCCAAGTTGCTGTCCGCCGCCTGCTTGAGTTGCCACTCGATCTCGCCGCGCATGGCCATCACCGCGTCGACTTCGGCGTTCTTCATCCCGGCGAAGGCCGCCTGGGGATTGCGGAAGTGATGGGTTTTGCCGCTGAGCATGCCGTCGAACACCGAGGACAGATAGAACGACGGCACACTGTCGACCTCGACGCCAATCGGGTGATGCTGGAACACCGCCACGCTGGGCACCGCCTCGAGCCGACGGCGGTCGTAGGCGACCTGCCAGCGCTCGC
>CAMPJN010000242.1 GCA_946886875.1 uncultured Pseudomonas sp. | reverse complement strand
ATCCGGACAACTCGCTATCAACCGGGCCAAAGTTTTAGACAGGAATGCTTTGATGTCAAACCACTATTGCAAATCGGAGGCTATGGCGGAAGTTGAAAAGCGAAGAAAGGACGGGGCTATTTGGCTCGGTTTGTGAGCGGAAAGCCGGTTATCGCCTACCCTGGGGGTCGCGTCGAGCCAGCCAAATTACGATGCGACTGGCACCAGCGGCAGCGCTTTATTGAGAGCAAGGCCTGGATCGCAAAACCTACTCCACCGATTGCTCTTCGCCCTACTCCTGTTTTGCCAGCAGAAACGCCTCTAGGTGTTGAATCACTTGCTCCGGCTGATCCTCATGAACATACAACTTGGCCTTGTCGATGCTGATAAAGCCGGCGAGCTTGGCAAAGCTTCGGCTCATTTCAATGGCATAGGACTCAGGAAAGGTATCGTCCTGCCGCCCCCAGATCAGCAGGGTTTGCGCCGCGATCTGGCCGTGAAGCTGGCTTAAGGCATCGAGCTGCGGCCAATCGAGCACCGCGATAAAGGAGCGCCGGGCTTGCTCCATGTTCTGCGCGGACTCGATCAACGGCTCGATAAAGCGCTGATGAAAGCTGCCGAGCAAGTGCTGGTGATCGTAAAGCGTTCCGCCAAAGCCCAGCTTCGAACACAGATAGGCGGCACTTCTCAGCTGTATACGGGCAAGCGCGCCGTACCCCGGCAACCAACGCGCGAGTTGTTTGTACAGACGCTGGTTGGGTGCGCGATGCCCGGGTATTTCGCTATTGAGCAGGACCAACTTGGCCACGCGGCCGGCGTCCAGCAGTGCAAGGTAGCGGGCGGCGATACCGCCGCTATCATTACCCAGCACGCTATAACCCTGGGCAATGCCCAAGGCCGCAAACAAGCCCTGGAGCAGACGCGCCTGGCCGGCAGGGCTCAGATCATGTTCCGTGGACCAGGCTGTCACCCCAGCGCCGGGGAGGTCCGGCACAATGCAACGAAAGCGCGAGGCGAGCGCATCGACCAATGGGGCAAAGGTATCGCCATTGAGCGGCCAGCCGTGCAGCATCAGCAGTACCGGGCCTGTGCCATAGTCGCGGTAACCGAAACGCAGCCCTTCGATACCGATGAATTGATGCGGTGCGGCAAGAAAGCCGCTGACCTGTGGGTTATTGCACGCGTTCATTGTGCTGCCTCGGGCGCCATGGGATTTCGGCCAATGTACTGGCAGCCAGGGCAAGCAACTTGTAAGAACCAACTGACTTGAGGACGCCGTGCAGAATTTTCTGATCCTGGGCAATCAGCTCACCTTATATGTCGGACCGCTGCCCGACATCAGCCTGCATCGACATAGCGCCAGCGCCCTATGCCTTGGCTTACAGACACCGATTCAGGCACGAGGCGCCAGCGAAAGCCCATGGCAACATTACGATCAGCTATTCGTGCCGGCAGGCGTCGAGCATGCCCTGGCGTTTGCGGGGCAGCCCGTGGCGGTGTTGTTTTTCGAGACCCAGAGCCGCCTCTACCAGCAGCTGTTGCTGCGTTACAGCCTACCCACCGAGCATCTGAGCGATCCTGGGCCGATTGCCGGCAACTGGCTGGCGGAACTCGAAGGGTTAACGGGAAGCGATGCGCAGGACGGCGAAGCCTTGCTCGGGCTAATCGCCACGCGCCTGCTGCCCGATGCGGATGAGTCGAGCCATGTGGACCCGCGGGTACTCAAGGTGCTGGCTGCGATGCAAGCGCAGCCCCAGCGCAATTTCACCACCCAGGAACTGGCTGCCCTCGTTTGTCTTTCGCCGAGCCGCGTTTCTGCGTTATTCAACCGCGCCATGGGGCTCCCGCTGAGGCGCTATCGGGTGTGGCTGCGCCTGCGCTCGCTGGTCGGTTTTGTCAGCCAGGGATTATCGCTTACCGAAGCCGCGCAGATGGCTGGCTTCAGCGACTCCGCTCATTTCAGCAACAGTTGCCGCAAGCTACTGGGGGTCAAGCCGACTGATGTGCTCGCTGGCGATGGTCTACGCATCCTCTTCTCCAACCGCCTGTAAACCCTTCAGACCCGCGACCACGATTGGATTCGCGCGGTTGCTCCCGGACTACCCTGGGGCTTATCCAGCATCTACGGAGCGCGCCTTCTGTAGGAGCGGTCTGGGCCGCGATCCTGATGCGTGAACGAGCCGGCGCATGCGCGGCCCGGTAGGTCTGGTAGCCCGGATTGCTCTGCGAGTGACGCAACGGTTGAGTGTCTACTCAACCCAGCATGGTCACATGCCGCGGATGGCTGGCGACCCGATCCAGCCAGGCGCGGATCGATGGGTAGTCGCTGAGGTCAAAGCCACCTTCATCCGCCACATGGGTGTAGGCATAGAGGGCGATATCGGCGATCGAATAGTGCTCGCCGACCAGGTAAGGCGTGCGCTGCAGCTGCTTCTCCATCACCTTGAGTGCCTTGTGGCCGCGGATATGGCAAGCCTGGTATTCCTCGCGGCGCTCCTCGGGCAGGCCCTGGTACAGCTGGATAAAGCGCGCCACCGCCACATAGGGCTCATGGCTGTACTGCTCGAAGAACTGCCACTGCAATACCTGGGTGCGCAGGCGCGGTTCGCTGGGCAGAAACTCGCTGCCGTCGGCGAGGTAGTTGAGGATGGCGTTGGATTCCCACAGGCAGGTGCCGTCTTCCAGCTCCAGCACCGGGATTTTGCCGTTGGGATTCTTGGCCAGGAAGGCCTCGCTCTGAGTCTCGCCCTTGAGGATGTCCATGGGCACCCACTCATAGGCCGCGCCGAGCAGGTGTAGCATCAGTTTGATCTTGTAGCAGTTGCCCGAACGGTAATCGCCGTAAACCTTGTACATCGCCCGCCCTCCTCTGGTTTTTCTGTCTTGTGCGCTGCTGGTTCAAGCAGCCTTGGCGGCCTGCGCCTCACGGATCACTTCGGCCAGACGCTTGAGGCCTTCACCCAAACGCTCAGGCGCGACGTGACTGAAGTTAAGCCGTATATGCCCCGGGTGTTGGTCGGGGTCGATAAAGAACGGTTCGCCCGGCATAAAGGCGACATTCTGCGACAGCGCCGGCGCCAGTAGCGTGCGGGTGTCCAGCGGCTGCTTGAGGGTCAGCCAGAAGAACAATCCACCCTGGGGAATCTGCCAGTCGGCGAGATCGCTGAAGTGCTCCTGCAGCACTGACTGCATGGCATCGCGGCGGATGCGGTAGAAGTCGCGCAATTCGTCCAGATGCTCGCGGTAATGGCGGGTGCCCAGCCACTGCAGGGCCTGCCACTGACCGATGCGGTTGGTGTGCAAATCCGCCGACTGTTTGAGGCGCAGCAGGTAGGGGAACAGATCCGGTGTGGCGATCAGGTAGCCGACGCGCAGACCCGGCAGCAGGGTCTTGGATACGGTGCCGGTGTAGATCCAGCTGGCCTTTTGCAGACGGCTGACGATAGGCGTGGCGCTGCCCTCGTCGAACACCAGCTCGCGGTAGGGTTCGTCTTCGATCAGGGTCACGCCGAACTCGTCGAGCAGCGCCGCCACGGCATCGCGCTTGGCCTCGCTGTAGCGCACTGCCGAAGGGTTCTGAAAAGTCGGGATCAGATAGGCGAAGGCCGGCTTGTGGTTCTCCAGGCGCTGGCGCAAGGCGTCGATCTGCGGGCCATCGGCTTCTTGCGGCACGGCGATGCAATCGGCGCCGAACAGCTGGAAGGCTTGCAGCGCGGCCAGGTAGGTCGGCGCTTCGAGCAACACTTCGGTGCCCGGATCGATAAACAGTTTGCTGGCCAGGTCCAGGGTCTGCTGTGAACCGCTGACGATCAATACCTGGCTGGCTTCGCAGGGCACGCCCAGAGCGCGGGCCTCCTCGGCAATGGCCTCGCGCAGTTCCGGCTCGCCTTCGCTCATGCCGTACTGGCCCATGCTGGTCGGCATATCCGCCCATTCGACCTTGGGCAGCATCGGCTCGGCGGGCAAGCCGCCAGCGAAGGACATCACCTCCGGGCGTTGCGCCGCAGCGAGGATTTCACGGATCAAGGAGCTTTTCAGGCGGGCGACGCGTTCGGAGAAGGCCATGGAGATCACCGGTAGCAAAGGCAAATAAAAATAGGTCAAACTGTTTGACCGAAATCTTGTGTAGCCGAAGCTACGACACCCAGGGCAAATACGTCAACAGGCTTGACCTTAATGTTTGATCTACAAAACATCGGCACCCAGCAGACCGCCATGGAGGCGTTCTTTTTCGGCTACCAGGCGTTTACTGCAAAGGCCGACGAAATGCTCGCGCGCCGCGGCCTGTCACGGGTACACCACCGCATTCTGTTTTTTATCGGCAAGTACCCGGGCCTGAGCATGAAACAACTGCTCGGTTATCTGGGCGTGAGCAAGCAGGCGCTGAATACGCCGCTGCGCCAGTTGCTGGAAATGGATCTGGTCGAGAGCCTGACCGCCGCAGACGACAAACGTAAACGCCTGCTCGGCCTGACCCGCGACGGCGCGAAACTGGAACTGGCGCTACGCCGCGAGCAGGCCAAGCTGTTGCAACGCGCCTTTGGCGAGGCCGGGGAAGCCGCGGTAGAGGGTTGGTTGCGGGTTAATCAGGCGCTGGGGCATATGCGCCAGGTGGCGGCGGAACAGGAATGATTGACAGTTGTTGCAGCAGGCCAAAACAACACGCTTGTAGGAGCCAGCTTGCTGGCGACGCTTTTCGCTGCGAGATGGATCGCCGGAGTGCCGAACCACAAAGCTGGCGCCTACGAAGAGTAGGTAGGTTGGGCAACGCTGCCTGAGCTCCGCGAAGCCCAACAAATTGGTACCGCAAAGCCGCCATTGGACTTCGTCCGGCGCTCCAGACTATGCGGTTCGACCTACGCTGCCTCACCCAATCTACTCAGCCTCGCGCTTCTGCTCGGCTGCCGCCTGAAAGAACACCCACGCCATGGCGATGCTGGCGCCCAGCAATGGCAATAACGCCAGCATGAAAAGAATAACGCTGGCCAGCATAAGGCCGCCGATCAACTCCAGCCAAGCCATCAGCCGGAACGAGGGATAGACGTTCTGCACCTGGCGCAAGCGAAACCCCAGCCAGGCCAGTACGGCGCCATAAACGGCGATAAACGTGAAATAGACGAACATTCGCCAGCTCAGCTCGCCGAGTTCATCTTTCCAAAGTAGGTCAAGCATCATCATCAGCAAACCGAAAAGCACCGCAGCCCAAGTAGGCTTGCTCAGGTGCTGCGCAGAGAAGCGTTGCTCGGCGAAAAACCGCAGTTGCAGCAGCAAGTAGCACCCCAGAAGCGTTACTGCCGGACTGAGCCAGACAGAGAACGACTCCAGAGAATCGTCTTCGAGAAAACCAGCCATAACAGCCAGAACCAACGCTACGAGCGAGCCGAGCGCCGCAACCAGATTGAGGTAACCCAGCAGTTGCAGTAGCCCAGGGCTCCAGCCTTCAAGTTTTCGCACTTCTGTGTTTTCCACCAGGCTGACCTGAGGCGCGGCGTAAGGGTTGTCGGGCTGATCCATCGCGAATCCCTTCAGTATTCAAATGAGGCTGCGAGCCTAACCCGTTCGGCGTTTGGCGCCAATCGCCTGGGTCCAGTCGACTGTATCGCTGGATGCGCGCCTGGCTGTACCGCGACGCCAGGCAGTGCTGGCCTTAAGGTGCTAGCACTGCCATCGAGTGCCCGACCATGACCGCCGAACTGCTGATCGCCTTTATCGCCTTTGCCTTCGTCACCTCGGTGACGCCGGGGCCGAACAATATGATGTTGCTCGCCTCCGGGGTGAACTTCGGCCTGCGTCGCAGCCTGCCGCATATGTTCGGTATCAGCCTGGGCTTTATGCTGCTGGTGATGGCCGTCGGCCTGGGCCTGGGGCAGCTGTTCGAGCAGGTGCCGATGCTCTATAGCGTGCTGCGTTACTTGGGCGCTGCCTACCTGCTCTACCTGGCGTGGAAGATCGCCAATTCGGGCGCGCCGGACAGCCAGGCCGATGAGCGCGGCAAGCCGTTCAGCTTTCTCCAGGCAGCGGCCTTTCAATGGGTCAACCCCAAGGCCTGGGTGATGGCGATCGGTGCCATTACCACCTACACGCCGCAGGAAGATTTCCTGGTCAATGTACTGCTGATCGCGGCGCTGTTCGCCCTGGTCAACTGCCCCAGCGTCGGTCTGTGGACGGTCGCCGGCA
>CAMPJN010000241.1 GCA_946886875.1 uncultured Pseudomonas sp. | reverse complement strand
TAGCCCTGTCCGACGCCCAATCGCTGGCGGTCGGCATGGACCATTCTGCCATCGAGCCGCTGCACCTGATGCAGGCGCTGCTCGATCAGCAGGGCGGTTCGATCAAGCCGCTGCTGATGCAGGTTGGCTTCGATGTGAACAGTCTGCGCAAGGCGTTGAGCAAAGAGCTCGATCACCTGGCGAAAGTCCAGAGCCCGACCGGCGACATCAATCTGTCCCAGGATCTGGCGCGCCTGCTCAACCAGGCCGACCGTCTGTCGCAGCAGAAGGGCGACCAGTTCATTTCCAGCGAGCTGGTGCTGCTTGCCGCCATGGACGAAAACACCAAACTGGGCAAGTTGCTGCTCGGTCAGGGCGTGAGCAAGAAGGCTCTGGAAAACGCCGTGAGCAACCTGCGCGGCGGCGATGCGGTGAACGACCCCAATGTCGAGGAAAACCGCCAGGCGCTGGACAAGTACACCATCGACCTGACCAAGCGCGCCGAAGAGGGCAAGCTCGATCCGGTGATCGGTCGCGACGACGAAATCCGCCGCACCATCCAGGTATTGCAGCGGCGCACCAAGAACAACCCGGTACTGATCGGCGAGCCCGGTGTGGGCAAGACCGCCATCGCCGAGGGCCTGGCCCAGCGTATCGTCAACGGCGAAGTACCGGATGGCCTGCGCGACAAGCGCCTGCTGTCCCTGGACATGGGCGCGCTTATCGCCGGCGCCAAGTTCCGCGGCGAGTTCGAGGAGCGCCTCAAGGCCGTGCTCAACGAGCTGAGCAAACAGGAAGGGCGGATCATCCTGTTTATCGACGAGCTGCACACCATGGTCGGTGCCGGTAAGGCCGAAGGAGCCATGGATGCCGGCAATATGCTCAAGCCGTCGCTGGCTCGCGGCGAGTTGCACTGCGTCGGTGCCACCACGCTCAACGAATACCGCCAGTACATCGAGAAGGATGCGGCACTGGAGCGGCGCTTCCAGAAGGTGCTGGTCGACGAGCCGAGCGAAGAGGACACCATCGCCATCCTGCGCGGTCTCAAGGAGCGCTACGAAGTGCACCACAAGGTGGCTATCACCGACGGCGCGATTATTGCCGCCGCCAAGCTGTCGCACCGCTATATCACCGACCGTCAGCTGCCGGACAAGGCCATCGATCTGATCGACGAGGCGGCCAGCCGCATCCGCATGGAGATCGACTCCAAGCCGGAAGTGCTCGATCGTCTGGAGCGCCGGCTGATTCAACTCAAGGTCGAGGCCCAGGCGCTGAAGAAGGAAGACGACGAGGCGGCGATCAAGCGCCTGGCCAAGCTCAAAGAGGACATTGCCCGTCTCGAGCGCGAATACGCCGATCTGGAAGATATCTGGAAGTCGGAAAAGGCCGAGGTACAGGGCTCCGCGCAAATCCAGCAGAAGATCGAACAGTCCCGCCAGGAGCTGGAGGCGGCGCGGCGCAAGGGCGACCTCGCTCGCATGGCCGAGCTGCAGTACGGCATCATTCCGGACCTGGAACGCAGCCTGCAGATGGTCGACCAGCACGGCAAGACCGAGAATCAATTGCTGCGCAGCAAAGTCACCGAGGAAGAGATCGCCGAAGTGGTATCGAAGTGGACCGGCATCCCGGTGAGCAAGATGCTCGAAGGCGAACGCGACAAGCTGTTGAAGATGGAAAACTTGCTGCATCAGCGGGTGATTGGCCAGAACGAGGCGGTGGTGGCGGTGGCCAACGCCGTGCGCCGCTCCCGTGCCGGCTTGTCCGACCCCAATAGACCCAGCGGTTCGTTCCTGTTCCTCGGCCCTACCGGGGTCGGTAAGACCGAGTTGTGTAAGGCGCTGGCCGAGTTCCTCTTCGACACCGAAGAAGCGCTGGTGCGCATCGACATGTCGGAGTTCATGGAGAAACATTCGGTGGCCCGCTTGATCGGTGCGCCGCCAGGCTATGTCGGTTATGAAGAGGGCGGTTACCTGACCGAAGCGGTGCGGCGCAAGCCTTACTCGGTGATCCTTCTGGATGAAGTCGAGAAGGCCCACCCGGATGTGTTCAACGTGCTGCTGCAGGTTCTGGAAGACGGTCGCCTGACCGACAGTCACGGCCGCACCGTAGACTTCAAGAACACAGTGCTGGTGATGACCTCCAACCTCGGTTCGGTGCAGATCCAGGAGCTGGTCGGCGACCATGAGGCGCAACGCGCGGCGGTGATGGATGCGGTCGGCAGTCATTTCCGTCCGGAATTCATCAACCGCATCGACGAGGTGGTGATCTTCGAACCGCTGGCCCGCGAGCAGATCGCCGGCATCGCGCAGATCCAGTTGGGGCGTTTGCGTCAACGGCTGGTCGAGCGCGAATTGAGCCTGGAACTCTCCGACGAGGCCCTGGATAAGCTGATCGCCGTGGGCTACGACCCGGTCTATGGTGCGCGGCCGCTCAAGCGGGCGATTCAGCGCTGGATCGAAAACCCACTGGCGCAGCTGATCCTGGCCGGCAAGTTCGCTCCCGGCAGCAGCGTCACCGGTACGGTCGAAAACGACGAAATCGTCTTCGCCTGAGGCCGTAGCTAAAACACCCCGGTACGGCATGCGCTGACCGGGGTGTTTTTTTGTTGCAAGCGGCTTTTGGAGGTTAACTGCGCGCGCAGGGTTTACCGGCAATGATGGAGTTGGCACCACGTAACCCACCAAGTGCTGGTCGGTTTATCCCATCTACCTGCTTTCTGCGCAGCGGGTGTCCGACTCAAAAGCCTGGTTTATAGGTGCTCGAGCAGCACCTGCAACGCCGCGGCCTGGTCTTCCGCCAGATCGATGATATGAAAGCCTGCCCAGCAATGTTCGCCGTCCGCACCTGGCCTGCTCCATAGGCAATCGACGCCGAGTTTGACCTCGCTGACGCCCTCGATCGCATGCTCGCTGACCAGGCGGCACTCCAATACCGAGTCGGCCTGCTGCGGCCTGTTGCCGAACAGCATGAAGCCATCGTCGGAAAGGTCCACCACGCGGCCCAGGCGCTCGCCGCTATGCAGCTCGAAGACTTCCAGGTGCAGTTCGGTGTGCTGGCGGTTGTGGCGACGGCGATCGTCCATTGCGGCTCCTAGTTCGTTTCGCTGCTACGCCCGGTGAGGCGCTGCAGCACACGGTAGATGGTGGATAGGGCGCGATCCATCAGTGGGCTGCTTTGCTCTGCCGGAATGATGCGTGCCAGGCCTTGCGCCATTTCGCTGGCCAATTGGCCGATGGGCTTGATCGCCACGCGCTGGCCGCTGTTGTCGACAAACATATAGTTGTGCGTGGTGGGGCTGAACCAGGAGAGTTTCAGCGCCTGGTTTTGCTTGCCCGTGGTGAACTCGAACCAGGTGCCGAATTCGATATGCGCCAGCGCCTTGGCGTGTTGCTGGGCCTCCTGGGACAGGCTGGAAATTTTTATAGGTTGTTTCGCCAGCGCGGCATCTTCGCCGAGCATCGCGCCGAGCGGGCTCTGCGGCAGGCTCGGCTTGAGTTTGGCGGCCAGCTGCGGCTGCTTGGCTTGTACGGCATGCTGGCAGGCGACCAGGTCCTGCAGTAAGCGGCGAATACCATCCTCATGATAGCCGCCTAGCAATTGCAAGCCCTGGCGCAGATCCTCCAGTAGCTGCACCCGCAACTCCTGCAGGCGCATGCGTCCGGCTTCGTCCAGCGGCGTGCCGCTCCAGGCCAGTTGCTCGGCGACCACGCAGGCGCGTTGCCACTCGCTGCTCTGTTCGCCGTGGCGCAGGAGTATGAATACCAGTACATCGGCCCAGGTCAGCTCGAGAAAATTGCGAATGATATTCGGCGGTTCGCGTTCCTTCAGGCAGTGGGCAATGACTTCCACCGCTTGTTGTCGGGCGCCCAGGAGCTTGTCGCGACCCTTGGCTGCCTCTACTGCTCGACGCTCGCGCAACTCGACCTTGTGCTTGAGGGTGGCGGCGAATTCATTGAACTCATCCAGCAGGTTTTCGAACAGCTGCAGCTCACCATTGAAGTCCTGGATCACCCGCTCAACCACCCAGCGCATTTTCGCCAACAAGCCGCGCTCGTCGCCTTCGCCGCCATAGAGCACGCCTGCCTGCGCCAGAGCATTGAGCAAGCGTCGAGCCGGGTGGTGGTGCTGGGTGAACAAGGCCTTGTCTTGCAGGGCGACCTTCAAGTAGGGAGTGTGCAGGTGCGAGAGCGTGGTTTTGCAGCTGTCCGGGAGGTTGTCGTCGTCCAGAATAAAGTCGAACAACATGCCCACCAGGTCGACGACGTCGGCTTCCTGATCGGACAGCTTATGCGGTTCGGCGTGTTGGGCATGGGCTTGCAGCTGTTGTTGCAGGTCGGCTTTCAAACCGTCGACCCGCTGCGGGCGATGCAGGCGTTGCGCCAATTCGTTGGCCGATTGCTGCTGCATGCGATTCAACGCATCCAGCAATTCGCTGGCGCTGTAGGTTCGCGTGGCATTGCGTGGAGTAAAACTGGCGATGCTGCGGGTGTCACCGAGCAAGGGCGCGTCTATATCACGCTGCCGGTGTTCGCTTAGCAGGCCCGCCAGGCCGCGAAGCAGTTCGCCTGGATCGCTGGGTGGGGCGCCATCGAGGTTGAGTGTGGGCTGGCTTGCCGAATACTGTTCGGTGCTGCCGGTCGTGGCCTCCGGCTTGTGGCTGCTGGCCGTCGCGCCGCGCGGGGCATGCGTTATGTCGGCCGGATCTGCTGGTTTGTCGGCGCTTGCGGGGGCGGGCGTGTGGCGGGGGCTGTATTTGAGGTTGGGTAACACGCCAGCATCGATCAAGCGCTGGTTCAATGCGCTGTACAGGCTATCCAGGTCGCGCATCACATGCAGGTCGAACAAGGTATAGAGAACGATTTTGATCCGTAGGGCGATGGGGCAGGGCGCCAAAGCCGCGCGAAACGCCAGGGCGATAGCCTGCGGGCCGAACGGGTTATTGTCCTCGCCAAGCTTTTGTCCGCTGTTGAGCACGGCCAGGCGCTGGTCCAGGGCGAACAAGGGCTGCGCGCAGCGGGCTTTGACCCGGCTGACCATATTGGTGACTTGCAGGCTTTCTTCGTATTCCTCGTTCTGCACCAGGGTCAGGTGCTCGGCATCGAGCTCGCTGGCTGGCGGTGCTGGTTTGAGTTTGCCTTCGAGGAAGTCGGAAAAATTTTGCGCGATTTTCTGGTGATAGCTGCGTTCGATCTGTGGGCGCTGTCGGCGTATTTCGCGCATGCTGTCGAAGAACAGCGTCTGCAGTTGATTGTTCTCGGCTTTTTCCGCGCATTCGAACAGGGTGTCGTCGACTTGGCCGAAGACTCCGTTGAGATTCTCGGCCAGGCGGTTCATGCCCAGCTTGCGGCAGCTTTGCGCCAGATCGCTGAAGCGTGGCTGAATACCACGGCTGGCCAGCGTGCTGGTGGGGTTGGTGTGGTCTTTTGGTGTGTCCCGGCTGCTCATGGATGTTCCTGCTGAGACCTGGTGTTGGCGTGCCCTGCGGTGGTCGCCATCCTTAGCAAGGTATAGCAGGCACCCATGCGCCTGCAAAGCATTGTCACAAAAGCAATTTAAGGGGTTGACAGGGCGCCGTGGAACCGTAAAATGGCGCGCCTCAGATACGGGAAACGGTTCAGGCCAAAGCCGGTAGATGAGATTTTAGAAGCACGTAGTTCCGCGATAGCTCAGTCGGTAGAGCAAATGACTGTTAATCATTGGGTCCCAGGTTCGAGTCCTGGTCGCGGAGCCAATCTTCTAATCGGGGTATAGCGCAGTCCGGTAGCGCGCCTGCTTTGGGAGCAGGATGTCGGGAGTTCGAATCCCCCTACCCCGACCATTTTCGGGTCGTTAGCTCAGTTGGTAGAGCAGTTGGCTTTTAACCAATTGGTCGTAGGTTCGAATCCCACACGACCCACCATTTCAAGTTCGCTTGAATGATAAAAAACCCGCCTAGAGCGGGTTTTTTATTGTCTGCGATATGGCTGCTGTTGCCGTCGCTATTCAGCTGGCGGGGGTAATCCGAATAAGCGCCAGCGCAATCCGGGTCGGTTTTCCGGATTACGCTGCGTTCGTCAGTCGCTTTGCCCTAGTGCAGCTTGAGCCGCGGCTCGGTGCTGCGGCCGATGCGTCCGCCGAGCATCAGCAGCAGGGTGCGCACCACGCCGTACAGGGCGATCTGGTGCATGCGGTAGAGCGA
>CAMPJN010000240.1 GCA_946886875.1 uncultured Pseudomonas sp. | reverse complement strand
CTTCAGCGTCGCCTGCTCGCTGCCGAGGGTTTTCAGGCTGCCGTCGAACTTGCTCACCGCGCCTTGCTGAGCTTTCAGCTCGCCAGCCAATTGCTCGATGCGTTTGCCCTGGCCGCCCTGGGCCGCAGCTACCGACTGCTGCTGCTTGCTCAACTCGGCGAGTTTGTTTTCCAGCTGCTTGACCTGCAACTTGAGCGCTTCGCTGCCGCTGGTAACGGACGACTCGGTGGCCACCACCTTGCCGGAAATATCCTGGATACGCCCGGCGGCTTCTTCGCTGATGCGGGCAAAGCTTTCCTGGGTGGCGACCAATTGCTGCTCCATCAGGCCGATCTGCTGAAAGCTCCACCAACCCAGCCCGCCCAAGGCGATGGTCAGCGCGCCGACCAGGGCCCAAAGCGGCCCGGTGCTGACGCCCTTGACCGGTGCCGCCACGGCGCCACGGCTATAGGCAGGCGCGGGGGTGGCGGGCTCGTGATGATCGATGAAGTCGTCGCGGTCGCGGGATTCGGCGCGGAGGCTGGGCACATGATCGAGTTCGTCGTGGGCATCGTTACGCATGGGAAACCTTCAAGAAAGTGCTGATAGCGCGAAATGCCGCGCAGTATACCGGTAAGCACGGCCCGCTTCAGCGTTGCGCAGCTCCAGTGCGATGCGCACCGATGAAGGGCGCTAAAGTGGGCCTCGGACCCGGCCCCGACGCCCGCAACCGAGTAAAACCTGACCTGGTACAAGCCTTGCAGTTCCCCTTATGCGTCCTTACCGGCGGTTCGCGACAAGACGAACTCCGGAGCGCGCGATAACCACACAGGGGGAAGGCACATGGAACTGAACAAAGCGATGTTGGACTGCATGCAAGCGTTACGTCGGCGTTTGCGCAGCGAACTGGCGATGGATATCCGCCTCAGCCAGCCCGACGCGATCAATGCGATGCTCAGCGCCTGCCTGTTCTCCAGCGATGAAGAAACCCGCCAACTCGGCCAGCGCCTGGCCCAATTCAGCGACAAGACCACGCCTGCGGCCAAACCGGCTACCAGCGTCGCCCTGCCCCCTTCTCTGCTGGAAAGCGCCCATGTCGGCAAAACCAGCGGTTCGATACGCATCTATCGCGGCCAACGGGTTTACGCCTGAGGCTAGCCTTGCTGAGCCTGCCACCACTGACAGAACTCATCCAGGGCAGTCCATACGCTGACCTGGGGGTCGTAGTCGAGGTACTCGCGGGCGCGGTCGATATTCAGCGAAAAGTCTTTCGCCATCACCGTCACACCCAGGCGGAACAGGCTCGGCTCCGGACGCCCCGGCAGCAGCTTGCAGACGCCCTCGTTGAGCGTCGCCGCGGCATAGGCCAGACCGTAAGGCATATGCCGGGTGACCGGCGGCAGGTTCATCCGCCGCAGTACATAATTGACCACATCCCACAGCGGCACCGGCGCGCCGTTGCTGATGTTGTAGACCTTGCCCAGGGCCGGCTCGGCGGCGAGCAAGGCGCTGAACAGCGCATCGTTGAGATTCTGCATGCTGGTGAAATCGACCTTGTTCAGGCCATTACCGATGATCGCCAGGCGACCCTTGCGCTGCATCTCGATCAGCCGCGGAAAGATACTGGTGTCGCCAGCGCCGGTGACGAAGCGCGGGCGCAGCGCCAGCACTTCCAGACCGAATTCCTGGGCACCGAAAACTTTCTGCTCGGCAAGGTATTTAGTGGCGCCGTAGTGATCGGAAAAGCGCTTGGGCAACTGCTCTTCCTTGATATCGACATGTGCCTGGCCATCGAAATAGACCGACGGCGAGGACAGATGGATCAAGCGCCGGACTTTTTGTTTGAGACAGGCTTCGACAACATTCTCGGTCACCACCACGTTGGCTTGATAGAAGTGCTGATAACGCCCCCACACCCCTACCGCGCCAGCGCAATGCACCACGCTTTCGACGTCCGAGCAGAGCCGCTGCACCAGCTCGGGATCGGATAGATCGCCCTGCACGAACTCGGCGCCACGCTTGACCAGGTGCGCCACTCCTTCGGCGCGGCGACCATTGACCCGCACACTCAAGCCCTGCTCCAAGGCGAAGCGGGCAAAGCGTCCACCAATAAAGCCGCTTGCGCCCGTTACCAGGATCTTCATCGTCGCTTCTCCGCCGTGTCTTCCGTGCATGCACTCTAGCAACCCTACCCACAGCGCGCCCTGTCCCGCCGTGCCAGAACAGCGACCCTAGGAGGCTGTCCGAGAACAGACTGACCTACTGCGGAAAAGCCGGATTGGTCATTTTTCGCGCTCTTTTTCGTTAAATAGAGCGACTATTCGCCTCAAAAGAGCGCAAAAACTGCCTCAAGCCGGTCTTTCCCTCGCTACGGTCGCTATTCTCGGACAGCCTCCTAGCAACGTCGCGGCGGTCCAAAGGCACACAACCCGGGCAATCCGCCGCAAACGGCTACCCTGTAGTCACCTCAACCCACAGGAGTTCGGCATGATCAGCAAAAACTGGATGATCTACGGCGCCAACGGCTATACCGGCCACCTAATCGCCAGCGAGGCGCAGCGCCAGGGGCTCACGCCGATCCTCGCCGGCCGCGACCCGGCGGCGGTGCACGCCCTCGGCAGTTTGCTCGGGCTGGAATGCCGCATCTTCGATCTGCACAACGCGCAACGCGCGCGCGACGCACTGGCCGATATCGCTGTGGTGGCCCATTGCGCCGGCCCGTTTTCCGCGACCAGCGCGCCGATGATCGACGCCTGCCTGAACAGCGCCACTCATTACGTCGATATCACCGGTGAAATCGCGGTCTTCGAAGCAGCCCATGGCCAGGATGCCCTGGCGCGGGAACGCGGCCTGGTGGTGTGCCCTGGCGTCGGTTTCGATGTGATCCCCAGCGACTGCCTGGCCGCCTGCTTGCATCAGGCGATGACGGACGCCACCCAATTGGCTTTGGGCTTCGACACCGGCAGCGGATTCTCGCCGGGCACCGCGAAAACCTCGGTTGAGGGTCTGAAATACGGCGGCAGGGTGCGCCGCGCCGGGGTGATTACCGAGGTACCTATGGGCTATCAGCGCCGCGCGATAAATTTCGGCCGCGGCGAAAAAACCGCGGTAACCATCCCCTGGGGCGATATATCGACCGCCTACCACTCGACGGGGATCGACAATATCGAGTTCTACCTGCCGGCACCGACTGCCATGGCCATCGCCCTGCGGGTGCTCGATCCGCTGCGCCCGCTGTTCGGCCTGGAGGTCGTGCAGAACTGGCTCAAGCGCCTGATCGCCAAACGCGTGCACGGACCCGACCAGGAAACCCGCGCACGCCAGCGCACCTGGCTCTGGGGCGAGGTGCGCAATGCCGCCGGCGAGGTGAGAACCGCTCATCTGGAAACCGCCAACGGCTACGACGTGACTGTCCACGGCACACTTCTGGCAGTGCGCCACCTGCTCGACTACAACGGGCCGGGCGGTTACTTCACCCCGTCCCGCTTGCTCGGCGAACGCTGCGTGGAACTGTTGCCAGGCTCGGGGAAAATCCTTATCGACTGATAATCCGCACCAGGCGCCGTGTATGGCGCCTCGCACGCTATCGTGCACAGCTAGCGCCCGGCTCCACATCGATCAGAAGTTGTAACCGAGACCGACGCTGTAGAAGAAGGCGCCATCGTCATAACGGTCCCGCGCATCGCTACCGCTTTTAAACAGGAACTGGTATTCGGCCATCGCGGTGATAAAGGTTTTATCCAGCACCCAATACTTGATACCGACTTCCGGCCCCGCCATAAAGGTTTCGTCCACCTGGTCGCCATAGACCCCGCCCACACTGAGTCCCAAGAAGGGACGGGCTGCGCCAGAACCGAATTGATAGTCGTAAAACACCCGCGTGGAGCCGTCGAACTTTACGCTTTCGCCTTCCTGATCGCGGGCGCTGACGGTCTGGCGCACCCCCCATAGGGAAGCATCGCTCAGGTATTGACCCCAGCTGCCCTGTACGGAAAACACCGTACTGTCGAAATCCTTATCGCTGCTTCCTGCGCCGTTCAAGGTGATTTCCTGATCGCCGGCCGCTGGCGCGGCAAGTACCGCAGCGGGAAAAAGGGCGGCGACAAGCATGGAGGTTTTGAAGAGTCGATTCATGACTATGCCTCTTGTCCTGAGAATTGGAGAAGTACGCATAAACGGCGTTGCGCATAGTCAGTGACTCGCGTCGACATCAGCTGTTCAGGTTTTTTCTGGGGGCTGGCACGCAGCCATAACGGCGGCTGATAGGCCGATCCAGACGCCGCCGGCTTAATCGGGGCAAGCAAATGTGCTGGCGATCAGCCGGCTACCAGCCAGGTCGGCGCATGCCGCTGGATGTGTTCGGTGAGGGCATCGAGCAACTCGCCGCCGTTACGCCAATGATGCCAATACAGCGCGGTGTCCAGCGGTCGCCCGGGTAGCAGTTCGCGCAGGCTGCCATTAGCCAGCTGCGCCTGGACCTGCAGCTCGGGCATCAGCCCCCAGCCGAACCCCGCCATCGCCAGCTGCACAAACCCCTCGGACGAAGGGCAGAGGTGATGGATAAAGCTGCCCTCCGCGCCCAGGGAAGACAGGTAGCGGTGTTGCAGGAGATCGTCCGGGCCGAAGACGATGGCCGGCGCTTGCGCCAATGCCGCCAGCGTTACGCCGTCGGGAAAATGCCGGGCAATGAACTGCGGGCTGGCCAGGGCGCGGTAACGCATCGCCCCCAACGGCAAGGAGCGCGCGCCCGCTACCGGCCGGTCGGTGGCGCACAGGCAGGCAGCCACGTCACCGTTGCGCATGCGCTTGAGGCCGACATCCTGATCTTCCACCAGCAGCTCCAGCAACAGCCGCTGTTCGGCGCAGAACCCACCCACAGCCCCGGCCCACCAGGTGGCCAGGCTGTCGGCGTTGAGTGCGATCCGCAGGCGCTCGGGCGGACCTCCTTCGTCCAGGGCCGGCACCTGACTGTGCAGATCGCGCTCGAGCAGGCGCACCTGCTGCACATGATTGAGCAGCCGCCGACCGACCTCAGTGGGCGTCGGCGGCACGCCACGCACCAGCACCGGCTGACCGACCCGCGCCTCGAGTAGCTTGATCCGCTGGGATACCGCCGACTGCGACAAACCCAGCATCTGGGCAGCCCGCTCGAAACCGGCCTGCTCCACCACCGCCGCCAGGGCGGCCAATAGTTTGTAGTCGAACAATCGATTCTCCTAATGAGCCATCAGCAAGATTCGTTTTCCTTATACCGCCAAGCACAACAAACTGGCCAGCACCGCTAAACCAACAACGGGCATAGCGATGCTGTTCGTATGCCCGCCAGGAGAACCAGCATGTGGCAAAGCTATCTCAACGGCCTGGTGATCGCCGCCGGCCTGATCATCGCCCTCGGCGCGCAGAACGCTTTCGTCCTGGCGCAGAGCCTGCGCCGCGAGCATCATTTGCCGGTGGCCTTGCTATGCGTGTTGTGCGACGCGGTGCTGGTCGCCGCCGGAGTCTTCGGCCTGGCCGCGGTGCTGGCGCAAAATCCGCTGTTGCTGGGCATCGCCCGTTGGGGCGGCGCGGCCTTTCTGCTCTGGTACGGCGGCCAGGCCCTGCTGCGCGCCTGCAAACCCCTGGGCCTGGCGCACGCCGAGCGCAGTGCACCGCGCTCGCGGCGGGCAGTGCTACTGGCCGCGCTGGCGGTGACCTTGCTCAATCCGCACGTCTATCTCGATACCGTGCTGCTGATCGGCAGCCTCGGCGCGCAGCAGAGCGTGCCTGGCGCTTATACCCTGGGTGCGGCCAGCGCCTCGTTGTTGTGGTTTTTCACCCTGGCCCTTGGCGCCGCCTGGCTGGCCCCCTGGCTGGCACGCCCGAGCACCTGGCGGGTGATTGATCTGACGGTGGCCGCAATGATGTTCGCTATCGCCTGGCAATTGCTGCTTGGCAGCCCTGTAGGCTAACTCAGTCGCGGGGCGGGAAAAGTCCCTGACCGGCCCTGGGCAGCGGCTTTCCCACACAGTTGCTGCGTGGTTATGCCGCAGGGCCGATGCTATGATCGGCGGTCTGCGGCAAGGGAGAACCATCTTCCGCCGCTTGGCAAAACGTGCGAACGCTGTGCACCTCCCCGCGCAGCAACTGTCACACGAGATGCCACGAGATGCCACGAGATGCGTGTCTGGCCGCCCGTGATCGGCCTTGCGCCCACCG
>CAMPJN010000239.1 GCA_946886875.1 uncultured Pseudomonas sp. | reverse complement strand
CATGGCCATGGCGCCAACGGCCTTCCACAGCGGGTTGCCGTTGTTTTCCTTGACCACCCGGGCAATCGCATCGATCGGGCTGCCGCGGCCGCGTCGGCCCAAAGCGATCTCGGTCATCATCACCGGAATGCCGATGGACAGGATGCAGGCGAGGTACATCAGCACGAAGGCGCCGCCGCCATACTCACCGGTGATATAGGGGAACTTCCAGATATTGCCCAGGCCGACGGCCGAGCCGGTTGCAGCGAGGATAAAGCCCCAGCGCGAGAGCCAGAGGTTCTTCGGTTTTTCACGGGTCATGCGTCACCTTTTGTTGTTATCTGTGACGGGAAACGAACCCGCCGCGCTTATGGCGCGACGGAGCTAGGCAAGACAACCTGGGTAAGGCTGTTTTACAACTGGGCGTCGGGCTGCATCTCCGGGGCGGCCTGTTTGAAGGCATCCAGGGCTTCGCAGCGCGCGACCATGCAGAGGATGCGCGGGTAGGCCTCAAGGTCACAGTTGAAACGCCGTGCGTTGTAAATCTGTGGAATCAGACAGGCCTCCAGATAGCCGGGGCGCTCGCCAAGCGACAAGCGCTCGTCGAATACCTCCAGGCCCTGCTCCACCGCGGCCAGACCGCTGTGCAGCCAATGCAGGTACCAGGCGTTTTTCGCTTCGTCCGAGGCGCCCAGCTCATTGACCAGGTATTGCAGCACGCGCAGGTTGTTCAGCGGGTGCAGGTCGCAGGCGATATGCAACGCCAGCGCCCGCACCTGGGCGCGGCGCACCGGATCGGCGGGCAACAACGCCGGCACCGGGAACACCTCCTCGAGGTATTCGAGAATCGCCAGGGACTGGGCAATACGCACCTCGCCATGGTCGGTGCCGGCATCCACCAGCAACGGCACCAGCTCCTGGGGATTCAGCGTTTTGTAGCTTTCCGCATGCTGCTGGCCGCCGTCCTTGACCAGATGCACCGGCACCTGCTTATAAGCCAGGCCCTTGAGGTTGAAGGCGATACGTACGCGGTAAGCGGCGCTTGAGCGCCAATAGCCATAGAGCGTCAGCATCCACCAGTCCCTCTGTAGCCCGGATGAAATCCGGAAAATGCTGAATGCGCCCCGGATTTCATCCGGGCTACCAAAACCCAATCCCCACCCGTGACTTTCGGCTCAACGCTCATATCGCTCCACCACCTGATCGATGGCGCCAAATAGACTCTGCCCGGCGGCATCGAACATCTCGATACGCACCCGGTCGCCGAACTTGAGAAACGGCGTTTTCGCCTCGCCCTCGGCGATCACTTCAAGCATGCGTTTTTCCGCCAGGCAGGAGGAGCCGGCGCTGCGGTCGTAATTGGACACGGTGCCGGACCCGATGATGGTGCCGCTGCCCAGCGGCCGGGTCTTGGCGGCATGGGCCACCAGGGTCGGGAAGTTGAAGGTCATGTCGGTGCCGGCATCCGGCTGGCCGAAAAGGGCATCGTTGATATGGGACACCAGCGGCCGATGCACCTTGCCTTCCTTCCAGCTATTACCCAGCTCATCCGGGGTAATCGCTACCGGCGAAAAACTCGAGGATGGCTTGCTCTGGTAGAAACCAAAACCCTTGGCCAGTTCGCCGGGGATCAGATTACGCAGCGACACATCGTTGACCAGCATCAGCAACTGGATATGCCCGGCCGCTTCGGCGGGTGTCACACCCATGGGCACGTCGTCGGTGATCACCGCGATCTCGGCTTCAAGGTCGATGCCCCAGGCCTCGTCAGCCATCTGAATCGCGCTGTGCGGCGGGATAAAACTGTCGGCGCCGCCCTGGTACATCAACGGGTCGTGCCAGAAGCTCTCCGGCATCTCCGCGCCACGGGCCTTGCGCACCAACTCGACATGATTGACGTAGGCGCTGCCATCGGCCCAGTGATAGGCGCGCGGCAAGGGACTGTGGCAATCGGCTTGATCGAAGACGAAAGCCTCTTCGCACAGACCCGCGTTAAGGCGCTGATACATGGCTTCAAGATGCGGGCGCTTGATCGCCCAATCGTCCAACGCGGCCTGCAGGGTCGCGGCGATCTGCGGCACCTTGACGGCATGGCGCAGATCGCGGGAGACCACCAGCAGTACGCCATCGCGGCCTTGATTCAGTGATGCGAGTTTCATAGAAAAAATTCCATAAGGTGATGTAGGAGCCAGCTTGCTGGCGATCCATGGTTCGTTGATCGCCAAGACACCGGATCGCCAGCAAGCTGGCTCCTACAGGTCATTGTTCAGCTGTCTTTGCCTGGCGCCCGCCAGGAGTTCACATATTCGGGTACATCCACGGCCGCGGCGGCGTCGCCAACTTCCAACGCACGACGGGTATCGATCATCACCGCCACTTCCTCGACGAAGGTCGCCGGGCTTTCCTGGCTCTTCTTCAGCGCCTTGGGGTGCGGCCCATGGGGAAAGCCGCAGGGGTGCAGGGTGACCATGCCGGCTTCGATATTGTCGCGGCTGAAGAAGTTGCCCTTGTGATAGAAAAGCACTTCGTCGTAGTCGTCGTTGTTGTGATAGAACGGCACTTTCAGCGCCCCCGGATCGCTTTCCACCGGGCGCGGGGTAAAGGTGCAGACCACGAAGCCATTGGCGACGAAGGTGGTGTGCGCCGACGGCGGCAGGTGATAACGGTGGCTCATCAGCGGGCGAATATCCCGCCAGTTGAGGCGCACCACCGTGTTGTCGCCATGCCAGCCGACCACATCCAAGGGGTTGTAGGGGTAGGTCACGGTGCTGATCTGGTTGCGCCGCTTGATCCGAATCTGCCAGGTGTTTTCGTCCTGCTGCGCCTTGAAGGCGTCGTCCAACTTGGGATGATCGAGCACCGCCGGGTCGAAGATCGCCTGGGGACCGAGCAGGCCTTTGTCGGGCAGCTGATAGGCACCGTCGCTGTTCTCGATCAGCAGAATAAAGGTCGGCTCGCTGGCCTCGATGCGCCAAGCGGTGCCACGAGGGATCACCAGGTAATCGCCGTCGCGATAGGTCAGGTGGCCGAAGTCGCAGTAGAAGTGCCCTGCCCCTTCGTGGATAAACAACAACTCGTCGCCATCGGCATTGCGCACCAAGTGACGCATGGCCCCATGGGTTCTCCAGACGCGCAATTGCACGTCGGCGTTATGCAGACACAGCGGCGCCTCCAGCGGGCAATCGCGCTCGCTGGCGATCTCGTTGAAGTCGAACGCATGGGGGCGTAACGGCCCCTGCCAATCGATCCAGCCGGTCGGCGGGTGCTTATGGTGCAGGTGCGCAGTGGGGCCGAAAAAACCCTCGCGGCCCATCTCGCGCTCGTAGGTGCCTTCGGGAAAATCACAATGCGCCTGACGCGAACACTCGCCCTCGCGCAGGGGGAAGCTGATCCAGTTACGGCTCATGGCCGGTATCTCCTCAATGCGGCGTTTCGTAGGGTGGGTTAGGCGCGCGTCCACCGCTTTGCAAGCACACTGCTGATTCTTGCGCGCCGTAACCCACCATGGGTTATCGACCTGCCTGCGCATGGTGGGTTACGCAGCGCCCGGACACCGTGCTGCTTATAAGCTTGGTGCAATGCGCTGCTAACCCACCCTACGATATGGGTTCAGCCTAGTCGGCCTTGATCACGCCACGCTTGATCTGATCCTCCTCGATGGACTCGAACAGCGCCTTGAAGTTGCCCTCGCCAAAGCCCTGGTTGCCCTTGCGCTGGATGATCTCGAAGAAGATCGGGCCAATCACCGTATTGGTGAAAATCTGCAGCAGGATACCGTCGTCCTCGGGCGCGCCGTCGATCAGGATATTCAGCTCACGCAGCACCTCGGTCGGTTCGCCATGCCCGGCGACGCGGGTGTCGACCTTGTCGTAGTAAGTACCCGGCGTGACCATGAACTCCACGCCATTGGCGCGCAGCTTGCGCACGGTGGCGTAGATGTCGTCGCTGCTCAGGGCGATGTGCTGGATGCCTTCGCCGTGGTACTCGCGGATGAATTCCTCGATCTGCGATTTGTCGTCCGCCGACTCATTGATCGGGATGCGGATCTTGCCGCAAGGCGCGGTCATTGCCCGCGACAGCAGGCCGGTGAGCTTGCCTTCGATATCGAAGTAACGGATCTCGCGGAAGCCGGCAATGCGCTCATAGAAGCCGGACCAGACGTCCATTTGCCCGCGCTTGACGTTGTGGGTCAGGTGATCCAGCTCCTGCAGGCCGACCGCATTGTCGTTCGGCGTGCGCCCCTCGATGAATTCGAAGTCGACGTCATAGATGCTCTTATCGCCGTAGCGATCGACCAGATACAACAATGAACCGCCTATGCCCTCGACGCAGGGAATATTCAACTCGCCGAAGTTGGCGTGACTGCCAACCAGGGTCGCGCCCTGAGATTCGACATAGGCGGCGGCTTGAGCGGCATTCTTCACCCGAAAGGCCATGGCGCAAGCACTCGGGCCGTGCTTCAAACCGAACTCGCGCACGTGACCGGTAGGACTGCCGTTAAGCACGAAATTGATATCGTTCTGCTGGAACAGCCAGACTTCCTTGGTGCGGTGCTTGGCGGTTTCGGTAAAGCCCATGGCCGTGAACAGTTCACGTAGTTGCTGAATACCTTCGGCGGTCGGCGCGGTGTACTCGACGAACTCGAAGCCGTCGGTGCCGATTGGATTGTGCTGTTCGATTTTGCTCACGGCGTTCATTGCGCCTCCTCGGTTGTTGTTCTGGCTGCCAGCGCACGCAGGCGGCACTTGCGCAACGGCATTGAGCAACCATAACAACCGAGGGCCGAGACCGTTACAAGACGCCCTCAGACCAAACCAGAGCCGGCCACACCCCGCCAATGGCAACAAAACTTTACGAGACGAAAAAGGCGGCGTAGAGCATCGGGACCCAGGCCAAATACGCCACAGGTCGTAACGTTTAATTTACATGGCGGCCCATTAAGCTGCCAAAGATGCGGGTCGCAGTAGCACTGCCGCTAAAATCCGCGCACCGCTTGTGCAGGGGATGCACCCGCCTGGTGAATACAGCGCAGGGGCGCGCCGATACAGGCCATTCAGGGCAGTGCGGCAATTCACGGCGGGCACATAGCTGTTTTGATGCTTACTCAGCAACGACCACCTAGGTAGTTTTGCAACGTAAGCGCTCCATAACCCCCGTCCGCCAGGGCGGTTTTTTTTAGGAAGCAGGGGCAGAAGCTGGCGAGCAGTTCCACGGCAGCAGCGCTTCGTAATCCTCGACGCTGCTGGCGGTTGGCAGGCGTTCGAGGATGTGGTGCAACCAGGCGTAAGGCTCCTGGCCATTGGCCTTGGCGGTTTCGATCAGGCTGTAGATCTGCGCACTGGCAGTGGCGCCCTTTGGCGTGTCGCTGAACAGCCAGTTCTTCCTGCCGATGACGAACGGGCGGATGGCGTTCTCAGCGCGGTTGTTGTCGATCGGCAGGTACCCACCTTCGACGTAGCGCACCAGCTTGCTCCAGTTGCTGGCCAGGTAGTTCACCGCCTTGCCCAGGGCCGTCTGCCCAACGATCTGCGGCTGGGTTTTGTTCAGCCAGGCTTTGAGCTGGTTGAGCAGTGGCTGGCTGCGTTGCTGACGGGCGGCCAGGCGTTCGCTGTCGTTGGCTTCTTTCAGCTCACGCTCGATACCGTAGAGCCTGTTTATCAGGTTCAGCGCCATGTCGGCCCGGCCGGTCTTGCCCTTGGGCTGCACCTTCTGCGCGTCGACGAACTTGCGTCGCGCATGCGCCCAGCAAGCCAGGCGCTCGATGCCATCCTGCGCAGCCACGGCGTTGTAGCCGGCGTAGTCGTCGGTCATCAGGTAGCCGCGATAGCCATTGAGCAGGCGCAACGGTACCTCCTGCGCGCGGCAGGTGCTGTAGTCGAAGAGGATCACTGGCCGTTCGGGCGGCCCTCCACTTTGCACCCACATCCAGGACTGCGCGGTGGGATCGCGTCCCGCTTCATGCAGCACCTGCAGGCGCGTCTCGTCGCAGTGCAATACCGGGTGCTCCAGCAGCTTGTCACGCATCAGGTTGAGCAGCGGTTGTAGTTGCTCGCCACTCTGGATCACCCAGCGCGCCAGCGTCTGGCGTGGGATGTCGACGCCGTGGCGGCTGAGCATCTTCTCGAAGCGGTACAGCGGGATGCCGTCGGCGTACTTGGTGGTCAGCAGCATCGCCAGCACGCTGGGGCTGGCCAGGCT
>CAMPJN010000238.1 GCA_946886875.1 uncultured Pseudomonas sp. | reverse complement strand
TCCAGGGGTTGCAAGGCCAGGGTCCGCAGGGCTTCCAGGGTGTTCAAGGCCCGCAGGGTTTCCAGGGGTTGCAGGGCCAGGGGCCACAGGGCTTCCAGGGCGCGCAAGGCTCGCAAGGTCTCCAGGGCATGCAAGGCCAGGGGCCGCAGGGCTTCCAGGGTATGCAAGGCCCGCAAGGCTTCCAAGGCGTCTAAGCAGTAATTATGGATTTGTCTGGCCGTACGGCATGGGCTGCGGCGCTGTGTGGCCAGAATAAGGAGGGACTCAATATGCTTATTGAAGTGCTCAACTTATCCCCCGATCAAAGTGACGATCTCTTCAATGCGACGGGTATGCCGCTGCGGCGGGTTGGCATCGATTTACACAGTGGTGCGAGTAGTGCCGTTGATCATTACTGTCACCGTTGTCTGCTTGCGGACGATCTCCCCGGTGTGACTATTGGCGCCAATGGGATTTGCAATCATTGCGCTGAGTTCGATGCCAGTGCCGCTACTGGCGCCTATGCGCCGCAACATATAGTGGACGTCGTCAATCGTTATCGTGGCGCGGGAACGCCTGACTCAGTGGTGGCTTTCTCGGGGGGCAAAGACAGCGCATTGACGCTTCTGCTTGCGGTGCGTGAGTTGCAACTAAAACCCTTGGCAGTTTTGGTCGATAACGGTTTTATTCCCGAAGAAGTGAAGGACAACGGACGTGAGTTCTGCGCGCAACTCGGTGTCGAGATGCGCGTCGAGAAGATCGACATCCGGCACGTCGCGCGCGAGTCGTTGCAGTCGACTAGCGGGCGAATTCCATGCACGACCTGCATTGCCGGGGTGTTTGCCGCAA
Organism: uncultured Pseudomonas sp.; assembly: GCA_946886875.1. Next base: position 5,363 of record CAMPJN010000238.1, on the reverse strand, counting down.
TGGCCAAGACCTGTCGCGAGCACGGACTTCAGCTGGTTCTGGGGGGGCACCGTTTCCCGCCATTGACTTACCCGTTGAGCGCCTTCACCAAACGAGCGAAGGACGGTGCCTTCATTTGCGCATCGCCGTTGTTGGCGCGAAAGATATCCGAGAGCGATCAGCTTGGGTTGATTGCCGCCGCGGGTTGGCACCCCGTGGCCATTGCCGGCAATACGTCTAATTGCAAGTTGATCGGTGTGGTGGAGGAGCATCTCTACGATGTGCAAGGGTTCAATCCCCATATCTTCGAAGTTTCCAAAGAAATAAGGGGCGGTTTTTACGACAGGGTTGCGGGGTATAAAAAAATCCATCGGCCGCGTATCGATCCGGAACATCGACGCTGGGTCGAGGAGCGTTTGCGTCCAGACACGCAAGAAAATAACCCCGTCGAGCCAGAGCCCTTGAGCGCCAGCGAGTAATGCAAAATGCACGAATCAATTATTGTCACTGATGAGTTCTATCAAGACCCGATAAGCGTTCGTGAGTTTGCTCTACGCCAGGATTTCAGTGTTAAAGGCAATTATCCCGGCGCACGCACGCAGGCGTTTCTGCACGATGGTTTGGGCGCTGCGATTCAATCCATCGTCAGGATACCCATCACCTATTGGCCGCTGGATAACTATAACGGTGCATTTCAGTTCAGCCTCGAAGCCGATCGAACCTGGGTGCACGCCGACCAGACCACCTTGTGGGCTGGGGTTGTCTACCTGACGCCGAGTGCGCCGCCGGGGGCTGGCACTGCATTCTTCCGGCACAACGAAACAGGTTGCGATACCTATCCTGCCGACGATGGGTTACGGCAAAAGTGCGATAGAGATGCCAGTGCATTCAACCGGTGGTCCATCACCGATCAGATCAGTAATCGCTTTAATCGACTGATCCTGTTTCGCGGCCAGCGGTTTCATTGCAGTCAAGGCCATTTTGGTAATAGCAAAGAAAATGGTCGTTTATTTCAGACGTTCTTTTTCAATACGGCGTTCTAGAACCTAGAAAAGGGAAGTTCAAAATGAAAGCAAAAGAATTGTTTTTACCCATGGGTTGGCTAAGCCTCAGTAAAGAGCAGTCGGATAAAATCAAAGCCGAACTTGGCAAGGATGTCGACAAAGTTCCGATTTATTCCGTTGCCTCTGTGTCAGATGAAGATCGTTATGTGGCGATCAATGGCGTACCAGGCTTATCCGGTGTGATAGTCCACTATGGCCCGCAAGCAGAAGTCGAGGAGCCGGGCCGCAATCTGATTGCCGCGGTACTGGGCGATATCGAAAATGAAGCCCAAGGCGCGCAAGTGTTCGCGGCGCATACCAAGTTGTTGGCCGCGCGCGGCGAAGAGCCAAGTGCCCAGCCTGCGGAGAGCAAACCCGCTAAGGCCAAGTGAGCGGGGATACTCCTATGAAGGGTGATTTGCTGGTGATGCTGAAAGTGGCGGAACGCTGCAATATCAATTGCAGCTACTGCTACATGTATCAAGGGATTGACCAGGGCTGGAAGGCGCGACCGAAGTTTCTAAGCGACGCTCACCTCGATCAACTGATCGCGCAACTCGCCCGTTACAGACGCGATCACCCTGATGTCCGCATGACTTTGGAAATTCACGGTGGCGAGCCGTTGTTGATGGGCAAGGAACGAACGGCTCGTTTCCTTGAAGCCTTGCGCGAGCAGTTGCCGCGCAAGGATATTTTCATCGTCACCCAGAGCAATGGGGTACTGCTCGATAGCGCCTGGCTCGATCTGTATTCCCGCTACGACGCAACGCTGGCCATCAGTTGCGATGGCCCGCCGGCGGCTCACGATCGACACCGCTACGACTTTCGCGGAAAAGGCACCGGCGAGCGGGTGGAGCAGGCAATCCGCCTGGGCCTTTCCCACCCCTGTACGCCCAAGGTTTTCAACGGCGTACTGGCGGTTATCGACCCCAACAACGACCCGGCCGCGATCCTCGACTACTTCCATGACCTTGGCGTTACGGATATGGATCTGTTGCTGCCCGATGCCCACTACGCGGCGCCCCCGCGGCATATCCGCGACTACAGCCATGTGAAGCTATTGGCGTTTCTCTGCGGCGCATTCGATAAATGGATCGCCCTCGATGATCCCCGGTTTCGCGTGCGCATCTTCGAGACCTTTATTCGCGGCGTACTCGGACGCAGCTCTGAGTTGGATGCGTTTGGCGGGGCACTGGCGCCGATAGTGGTGGTGGAAAGCGATGGCTCCTACCGCTTGCTCGATGTGCTGGCGATCTGTGCGGTGGATGCCGGCAAAACCGAACTCAATCTGGCCAACGCCAGCCTTGAAGATTTTGTCGAGCATGCCGAAACGCGCTACCCACGGGCTTGCAAAACCTGCCGCGAGTGCGAGGCGTTCGTCGCCTGCGGGGGCGGTTACGCACCGCATCGGTTCGATGGTAAGTCGTACGACAATCCAAGCTTCTACTGCTTTGTTCTGCTTGGGTTATACCGCCATGTACAGAATTTTATCGCCAAGCATGTCGGCCTTGGCCAGGCACGCCAGGTTCCTGTGAGTACGCGGCGCCTGGAGGCCCTTGCTTCCGGTGATGGCGGTGGGTAACCCCGCTCCGACCTGGGCGTTATCCAGCGTTTAGTCATCCTGCCAATCCAGGTCGCAGCAAAATACATGGAGCCTGCCGAGAACCTTGACAGTCTGCGACACGGTGATGCACATGCGCGAATCCGCAACTGACAGATAAGGCCGGCTGATCTGAATCACCCCCGGTTGCTTCAGCGCGCGGTAGTGGTAGTGCTTGTGCGACCAGTTGGCGTTGTCGCCACACAACAGCGGCGCGAAGCGCACGTTCAGCTGCTGCTGGTAGTGCGGCGTATAGACGTTGGGCGATACCTGATAGCCGGCTTCATTGAGCAAATAACAACGCACCGGGCGCGGGTCGCTGAACAGCAGGGCGCAGCTTTGCGCGAATTGCCGGCCCTCGGCGAAGTCCGCCACCGCCTGCTGGAACAAGCTTTCGATGGCGCGCAGATGGTGCTGCAGGTCTGCCCGGCGCTTGGCGCTCGTCCACTGCTGGCCGCGCAGCAGGCGCTCGAAGGTGGCGGACAAACCCTGGGCGGCGTCGATGCGTGCCTGGGGTTTGGCGAAGTAGAAGCCTTGCACCATGTCGGCGTTGGCGGCGATGGCGACCAGGGCCTCATGTTCGCTTTCCACGCCTTCGATCACCACCAGGCTGCCGGCCTCGTGCAGCAGGCTGACGATGCCGGTGAGAATCCGTTCCACGCGCCGGGAACGGCCGGCATCCTGAATCAGCCGGCGGTCGATCTTGACGATGTCTGGCTCCAGGTCCCAGATGCGGTCGAAGTTGGAGTGCCCGGCGCCAAAGTCGTCGATGGCGATCAGGCAGCCCAGCTTGCGGAAGTGGGCGATAAAGCGCTTCAACTGCGCCTGATCGCTTACCTCGCTTTCGATGATTTCGATCACCAGGCGGTGCGCGGGAATGCCGGTGGCCTGCAGCAGTTCCTGGGTGAAGCCGATATCCGGACGCTCACTGACCAGGTACTGCGAGTTCAGGTTGAGGAACAACCAGGCCTGGCTGCTCGCCTGGCGAGCGAAGTTGTGTACGTGCAGGCTGCGACAGCTGCGGTCCAGCTCCAGGCATTCCTTGCTGTTGCTCGGAATAGCCAGCAGGGCGGCCGGCGACTCGGCGCTGCCGTCGTCATGCTGCGCGCGGATCAGCCCTTCGTAGCCCACCGCGCGGCCATGGGCGATGCTGAAGATCGGCTGGAAGTGGCTGCTCAACGTCAGGCCGCGATAGCGGCTGTCGACCATTTTTTCGGTCAGCGCGCCGGCAACGGGTGGGCAGACGGGGGCCATGGGTTCGGACGGCTGGTGCTGGGCTCCATTGAGCATGGTCAATTCCTCCCGGGCTGCAGCTGAGTCAGGGCCGTATCGACCAAGGCCAGCAACTCGTCGATGGCACCGGTGGCGTGCTGAAAATAGGCCTTGGCGGCGATAGCCGTTTGCTCCTGGCTGAGCAGTTCCTGCTCGATGCAGCGCAGAAAACTATCCACCACTTGGGCGCGTTGCGGCAGGCGGAAGGCGTCGGTCTGCGGGTGTTCGGCGACATGGCGTTGCAGGGTGGCAAAGGCGCTGCCAGCCAGCAGCTGAATCTTCTGGTAGAGAAATCGCATGCGCACACGCTGCTCGGCACTGCTGCACCCGGCCGCGGCGATCCCTGTACCCAGGGCGCGCGCCTGACCGGCCCATTCAGCCGCCTGCACCACCTCGCGCCAGATGCATGGCAGATAGGCCAAAGTCGCCCGGCCACCGCTGAGATCGATCTCGTTGGCCACATCCTCCATCAGGAAGATGCTGTTGCGGATAATCAGATGATGCTGCGCCAGGTTGTTCGCTGGGTCGCTACCGCGGCCTTCGCGCATCCGCGACCAGTGATCGATCAAACTGTTCCAGGCTTCGGCGTGGGTGCTGTCGAGTGCCTGGGCGTCGCGGATATGCCGGTCCAGCGCCTGGCGGGTGGCGGCGAGATCCTGGCTCAGGCTGACATCGCCGCAGAGCACGCCGTTGCTCAGGCCGCGGTGGCGCTGCAAGCCGGCTATCAGCGCGCGCAGCAAGGTCAGTTGGCGGATGTTCAATTGGATATGTTGCTGCTTCTGCCGCCGCCTGCGCCGGTGCAAACCATAGAACAGCAGGGTCAGTACGGTCGTGGCGGCTGCAACGGCAAGCAGCAGCGTTAGTTCCGCGAGTCCAGACATGGCGCTTACCCCGTCAAATGAGCCAAGTGGTGGGCGATGGTGCGTGCCTGATCGGCGGCCTTCAGGTTGTCGGCGTTGCCCTGGCGGACGCGGTCGGCCAGTTCGGCGATTTCCGCCACGGCCTTGCCCTGCTGCTCAGTGCTGACCGCCACCTGATCCACTTGCTCGGTCAGCTGGCGGGTGCGCTGCTGCACCTGATCGAGCAGGCTGCGCACCGCCTCGGAACTGTCGGCGCTGCGGTGGGCCAGGGCGGTCAAGTCGGAGACCTGCACGGTAGCGCCCTGGATATGCAGTTGCACCGACTCGATATTGCGGCTGATCTCCGCTGCCGACTCCTGGCTGTGCAACGCCAGCCGGCGCACCTCATCGGCGACCACCGCAAAGCCGCGTCCGCTCTCGCCGGCACGGGCCGCTTCGATGGCAGCATTCAATGCCAGCAGATTGGTCTGGGTGGCGATGCCACGGATGGTGCCGGACATCTCGTTAATGGTGTGCGAATTGTTGTTCAGCTGCAGGATCAGCTCGTTGGTGGTGATCGCCTGCTGCGCCATTTCGGACACCTGGCGCACCAAACTGGTGAGCTGCTCG
>CAMPJN010000237.1 GCA_946886875.1 uncultured Pseudomonas sp. | reverse complement strand
GCCGCGCTGATGCCTTCGCCGAGCATGGCGATGCCTTCGTTGGTGAAGGTGCCGAACACCCGCGAGGTGAAGAAGCCGCGGCTGTCGTTGACCACGATCGGGGTCTTGTTGATCTGCATGACGTAGTCGAAGCCGCGGGCCAGGGTTTCGTCGCTGGTGCGCTCGCCCTTGATGATTTCCACCAACGGCATCTTGTCCACCGGGCTGAAGAAATGCAGGCCGATGAATTTGTCCTGTTTCTGTACCGCACTGGCCAGGCCGGTGATCGGCAGGGTCGAGGTGTTGGAGGCGATCACCGCGTCGCTCAACGCAGCCCGTTCGGCGGCGGCGGTGACATTGGCCTTGAGGTCGCGGTCCTCGAACACCGCTTCGATGATCAGGTCGCAGCCGGCAAAATCGGCGTCACTGACGCTTGGCTTGATCCGCGCCAGGATGCCATCGCGTTTTTCCACGCTCATCTGGCCGCGGCCGACCTTCTTCTCCAGCAACGTGGCCGAATAGCTCTTGCCCTTCTCGGCCGCCTCGATGGATACATCCTTGAGCACCACCTCGATGCCCGCCACTGCGGAGACATAAGCGATGCCGGCGCCCATCATGCCGGCGCCGAGCACCCCGACCTTCTTGGTCACGTAGGGCTCGAAACCCTTGGGCCGCGAGCCGCCGGCGTTGATGTCGTTGAGCTGGAACCAGAAGGTGCCGATCATGTTCTTCGCCACCTGGCCGGTGGTCAGCTCGGTGAAGTAGCGCGCTTCGATGATCTGCGCGGTATCGAAGTCGACCTGGGCGCCCTCGACCGCGGCGCACATAATTTTCTCCGGCGCCGGGAAACAGCCTTTGGTCTTGTCGCGCAGCACACTCGGGGCGATGGCCAGCATCTGCGCCACATTGGGGCTGGACGGCGTGCCGCCGGGAATCTTGTAACCGGCTTCGTCCCAGGGCTGCTTTGGCGCTGGGTTGGCGGCGATCCAGGTGCGCGCCTTGACCAGCAAGTCGTCCTTGTCGCTGGCCAGCTCATGGATCAGGCCAGCCTTGAGCGCGGCGGCCGGACGTACCTTTTTGCCTTCGGCGAGATACGGCAGGGCTTTTTCCAGGCCGAGCAGGCGCACCATGCGCACCACCCCGCCACCGCCCGGCAACAGACCGAGGGTCACTTCCGGCAGGCCGAGCTGCACGCTGGAACTGTCCAGGGCGATGCGGTGATGGCAGGCCAGGCAGATCTCCCAACCGCCACCCAGGGCCGCGCCATTGATCGCGGCTACCACCGGTTTACCCAGGGTTTCCAGGCGGCGCAGTTGGGCTTTGATATTCAGCACCATCTGGTAAAAGGCCGGGGCGTCGGCCTTGGTCACCTGGATCAGCTCGTTGAGGTCACCGCCGGCGAAGAAAGTCTTCTTCGCCGAAGTGATGATCACCCCGGCAATGGCATCCTTCTCGGCTTCCAGGCGCTCGATGGTCTGGGCCATGGCCTCGCGGTATTGCGCGTTCATGGTGTTGGCGCTCTGGCCGGGCATGTCCATGGTCAGAACGACAATATTGTCCTGACCTTTTTCGTAACGGATGGCGTCAGTCATTTCTTTTTGTTCCCGTGAAATTTTGTGCCGTCTGACCTGTAGGAGCGAGCTTGCTCGCGATCAGGGTCGTGACGAATCGCCAGCAAGGACTGGGCGTCCCCCTGGCTCCTACGGCCGATCAGATTCGCTCGATGATCGTGGCTATACCCATACCGCCGCCGACACATAAGGTCGCCAGGCCATAACGCAACTGGCGCTTCTCCAGCTCGTCGAGCAGGGTGCCGAGGATCGCGCAGCCAGTGGCGCCCAACGGGTGGCCCATGGCGATGGAGCCGCCGTTGACGTTGACCTTGTCCTCGGCAACGCCCATTTCCTTCATAAATTTCATCACCACCGAGGCGAAGGCTTCGTTGACTTCGAACAGGTCGATATCGGCCACATCCAGACCGGCTTTGGCCAGCGCCTTGCGCGTGGCCGGTGCCGGACCGGTGAGCATGATGGTCGGGTCGGTGCTGGTCACCGCTGTGGCGACTATGCGGCCGCGGGCCTTCAGGCCCAGCTCCTTGCCCTTGGCGGCACTGCCGATCAGCATCAGCGCGGCGCCGTCGACGATGCCCGAACTGTTGCCGGGGGTGTGTACATGCTCGATCTGCTCGACATGGCTGTAGACCCGCAGCGCGGTGCTGTCGAAGCCCATCTGGCCCATCATCTCGAAGCTCGGCTTAAGCTTGCCCAGGCCATCAAGGGTGGAGTCGCCGCGAATGAATTCGTCCTGGTCGAGCAGCACTATGCCGTTGTGGTCGGTCACCGGAATCAGCGATTTGGCGAACGAGCCGTCGGCGCTGGCACGGGCGGCCTTCTGCTGCGAACGCAGGGCATAAGCGTCGACATCGCTGCGGCTGAAGCCTTCCAGGGTGGCAATCAAGTCGGCACCGATGCCCTGGGGGGTGAAATGGGTGTGCATATTGGTCGCCGGGTCCATCACCCAGGCGCCACCGTCGGAGCCCATGGGCACCCGCGACATGGATTCCACGCCGCCGACCACCACCAGGTCTTCGAAACCGGAACGCACCTTCATCGCGCCGAGATTCACCGCTTCCAGGCCCGAGGCGCAGAAGCGATTGAGCTGCACGCCGGACACGCTAACATCCCAATCGGCGACCATGGCCGCGGTCTTGGCGATATCGGCGCCCTGATCGCCGACCGGGGTTACGCAGCCCAGCACTATGTCGTCGACCTGGCTGGTGTCCAGACCGTTGCGCGCCTGCAGGGCCTTGAGCAGGCCGGCGACCAGGTCGACCGGCTTGACGCTGTACAGCGCGCCGTCCTTCTTGCCTTTGCCGCGGGGCGTGCGCAGCGCATCGAAAATAAATGCTTCGGTCATAGCGTCCTCAAACCTCCAATGGAGGGTGGCTGGCGGCGCATATCGTTGGGCTGCGCCTGTTCGGGTTGAGCTGACTACACCATACGCTCAGCCCGATCAGCCTCAATGACCGAAGCGCTCAGGGCTATTGACCACTCAGCTCAGACGAACGGTCAGCCGCTGGACGACAGCGGTCGGCGCCCTCTAGCACGAGGGTACTTGGAGAGAAATCGGCGGCGGTCATAACCAATGGCTTCAAGCCCCCGGCATCTAGCTACCAAGTCTTCTATTAGCCGAGCAGTAGCGCCCTAGAGTTACTAAGGCAGTTGCGATAAAAAAACAGCATCAAGAAAAGCCATCGCCGGGTTTTGCCGGGGCGGCTTGAACCCGGTCTCGACGCGATAGCCTGGAGACCACCAGAGCGGCGGACGCCGCCACACCAACAAGAAAAATAGGCAGGTAGCCATGTTTACACAGCCAAAGATCAGGCAAGCGAGTCTCATCGTGTTTGCCACCACATTGCTGTTAATCGTCCCCAACCTGACCCGTCTGGTCAGCTGATCACCCTCGCCCGGTTGCTGCGTTACCCTCCTTGAGCGGTAACGCAGTGCGGCCGAGTGCATCCCCCTTACTCCCGCCTTCTCAGCCCCTACCGCTTTGCAATCGGTATGCGCGCGCCGCCCGGCCCGCTATTGATGCCATCGTAATGATGGGGCAGCATCGGCTGCTTCGTTTAGTGATCGCAGGCCAGCCCTGGTTGCGACAGCAGGCGCCAGTGGAGGCCTAACCTTGAAAGTATTCGTAACGCTTATGCTCGCCGCCCTGTTCAGTTCTGCGGCGCAGGCTGCCGAACTCAAGCTGGAGATAGGTGCGGCAAGCCGCAATTGGCAGAGCGCCGAATTGCTCGAGCATCCGCAGGCCCGACAAATCGAAATCGCCGACGACGTCAGCTATAAGCGCCCCATGAGCTATCGCGCCGTGCCCTTGGCTGCCCTGCTTACCGGTGTTCAACCGGGCGATCACTTACAAGCGATAGCCCTGGACGGCTTCGCCGCCGAATTGCCGGCCGCGTTGCTGCTGGCCCAGAGCGGTGCGCAAGCCTGGCTGGCGGTTGAAGACCCGGCCCACCCCTGGCCACCCTTGGCCGCCGGCAAAGCAAGCGCCGGCCCCTTCTACCTAGTATGGCGGAACCCCGAAGCCAGTCAGGTCGGCCCGGAACAATGGCCCTATCAGGTAGCCGCCATTCGCAAACTGGCACCAGTGGCCGAACGCTATCCTGCACTGTTGCCCGCAGCCGATGCCGACTCGGCGATCCAGGCGGGCTTTGCCCTGTATCAGAAACACTGCATGGCCTGCCATCGGCTGAACGCGGCGGGCGACTCGGCATTCGGCCCTGATCTGAACATTCCGCATAACCCGACCGAGTATTTCGCCGAAGGCTTTCTCGCCGCTTACATCCGCGACCCGCAAAGTCTGCGGCGTTGGCCGCAAGGTAAAATGCCCGGCTTCAGCGCAGAGGTGCTGAGCGATGCCGAGCTGCTACAGCTGCTGGGCTATCTGCAGCATATGGCCACCCGCAAGCAGCCCACGGCTGGCCTTTAAGGCACCGACTGACGCCCAGCAGGCGCACGCGAGGGTTTACGCGAGCTGAACTATCGCTGCACTGATCTACCGAAGAGTAAGAGGTCGCATTCGCGGCACAGGACTTACTTCAGGAGGTCAAAGCCCCATGCAGGATTGGGATATTTTGTTCAACCAAAGCCTCTGGTTGAGTATCGCCCTGGTAGCGGCGGTCAGCCTGGCGATTTATACCGCTCTGCGCACCCTGGTTAAACGCCTGAGCACCCATGTAGCAGCCTGGGCTCAAGACCAGCACAGGTTGCGCTACCGCCTGGTGGCGGAAATTCTCCGGCAGACCAGCCGCTTCTTGCTGCTGGCGTTTTCCCTGCTCATGGCCCTCAAGCTGGTGGACCTGCCCGCGCAATGGGAGGGCACTCTGAGTCATGGCTGGTTCATCGCCCTGGCTTTACAGGTCGCCCTGTGGCTGGAAATCGGCATACGTCTGTGGGCCGCCATCCCGGTGATGCATCCCAATGGCACGACGCGCAACCCGGTAACCACGACCATCATCGCGATCATGCTGCGCATGGTTGTCTGGTCGATCATGCTGCTGTCGATTCTGGCCAACCTCGGGGTGGATATCACTGCCCTGGTCGCCAGCCTCGGGGTCGGCGGTATCGCCGTGGCCCTGGCGGTGCAGACGCTGCTCAGCGACCTGTTCGCCTCCTTGTCGATCGGTGTCGACAAACCCTTCGAGATCGGCGATTTCGTGGTATTCGGCGACGTAGCCGGCAATATCGAACATATCGGCTTGAAAACCACGCGCATCCGCAGCCTCAGCGGCGAGCAGATCGTCTGCTCGAATGCCGACCTGCTGCACCAGACACTGCACAACTACAAGCGCATGGAAAACCGTCGAATCATGTTCAGGTTCGGTATCACCTACGACACCCCGGCCAGCAAGGTCCGTGAGGTCAGCCAGCTAGTGGCGCGGGTCATTACCGGCATCGCCGATACGCGCTTCGACCGCGCGCATTTTCAGGCTTTCGGCGACTACCAGCTGACGTTCGAGGTGGTGTATTTCGTGCTGAGTTCGGACTACAACAAGTACATGGATATCCAGCAGGAAATAAACCTGGGACTGTTACAGGGCCTGCGCGATCTCGAAGTGCAGTTCGCCTTCCCTACCTACAGTCTGGAATTCATCGGTGGCACTCTGCCGGATATACGTATGGCCGAGCCGCCCCGCGAACAGCCGCGGAGCAGTGGAAATGCCCAGAGCCCGCGAATGCAGTAGCCTGCAAGGCCCAATAAGCACTGGGCGATCGAATCGATGAGGGGCATAAACACATCGACCAGCCGTAGCTGGTCGATGTCTGTTGCTCGCCGCAGGTCAAATCAAGGACGCTGGCCCTTGACCTCCTGGGTCACACCCCAACCGTCCAGCGTACCGCCGAGCGGAATCACCACCGACTCCATATCGTGCTCGAAGTCGCCGATGCCGGCGTGGGTCGCATACATCACTTTACTCACCTGCAAGTGCCAGGCGCCGTCATCACGCTCGGTCACCAGCGCATGCAAGGACTCGCCACGAAAGTTTCTGGTCGCCATACGCGCCCGTTCCTCATCGGGAAAAATGGCGTAGAACTCGATTGGATGAACGCTGGCAAAGTCGAAACCGCCCTCTTTCATCCGCCGTAAAACCCCATTGCTGACATCATCGTGCAAGGCTGTGCTCATAAAGTGACCTCCTCAGGCGATGGATGAA
>CAMPJN010000236.1 GCA_946886875.1 uncultured Pseudomonas sp. | reverse complement strand
GCCCAGGGTTTCTTTTTGAGTTTCCACACTCATGGTCATCTAACTCCACATTCACATTGTTGACTAAGCCGGAACACGGCGGATGTCATCCTAGATGGGGGGCAAGTATTTGGATTTCAAGTAGATGGATGCAGGCAAGGTCATTCAGGGTTCCAACAGCTCGATCCGCTCAATCTCCTCGGGCTGCAAGGTATAGCTCGCTTCACCCGACCCGCTCATGCGTTGACGCAGAACGATGCGCCCTTGCTGATCGATCCCCTGGAAGCGCCCTTCGGCCGTACTACCGCGCACGGTCAAGGCGCGCATGCTGAGGTTCTGGTAGCGGCTGGGGCTGCGCAGCAAGCCCTCCATGCTGAAACGTATCCGTCGGTCCACCGGACGGCTGATGCGTTCGGCATTCGCCTGCGGCGTCGCAGTGGGTTCGGTCGGCGCGGCTTGCGCAGAGACAACCGGCGCGGGCAAGGGCGCAAAGCGATCGGCCTCGACCGCCCAGCCACGCGCCTGATCCTTATTCAGGAGAATTGGCAACTGCTGAAGTTGCCCGGCTATCTGCGCCTCTACGCTCAGTTCCAAAGCGTTGGCGGGAAAGGTAACCGGCGCCAAGGGTTTCAGGGTCACGGCCGGGGTGGCGAAACGCCGCTGCAAATAGTCCTTTATCACATAGCTGAGGGTATCGAGCGAGTCGACCTGCCGGTCGACCTTGCCGTCGCGATAGCGCAGACCATCGGTAAACAATTCGACCTTGCCACTCAGGGTGGTCTTGAAGCGCGGCGGTAACACCAGATGAAAATCGCCCGCCAGCTTATTCGGCGGCACCGGCTGCAGATCGAGATGCAGGGTATAGCCCTGACTCAAACGCCGTGCTTCCGGCAAGTCCTGGTCGGGCAACAACCAACTGACCTCGACTTCGGGTAACGGACCGCTGTCCGTTGGCAGTACATCCAGGCGTACCGGCCCCTCTGTCTGATTGGGCAGCAGGATGCTCACCTCGCGTCGGGCAAAGAAATCCTGGCCTTCACGCAAGCTGAGCAAGCCATCGATCAACTCGCCTTGCTGCGGTGAGAAGGCCTGACCATTGAGTTCGCCGCGCAGGTCGATGGCCAATTCAGCGGGTGCTTGCACCTCGGGCTTGAGCCATTTCAGGCTGATAATCGCCTCAAGGCGCTTTGCATCCTGGTTGGCCATCAGGGTCAAGCCGACGATCAAGGGAACAAAACCAAGCCCGATAAGGGCAACCGCATGGCGTGCGCGCTGCCAATGAACGACGGTATAGATCAAGGTCAATGGCGGCAGCAAACTGCCGCAGCCCCACAATAGACTGGTGTCAAAAGCCCGCATCACCAGCCAGACCAAGCCGACCAGGATCAATAGCAAACCGCCGAGAATCAGCAGCGCATCCATTCAATAATCCTTGTGTATTAGCGTGAAAATAATGCGGCGTCGTTGCATCGTCGCTTAACCGCAAGTTTCTACTGCAAAAGGCCCAGCGGATTCTCGGCGTGATTCGAGCTGGATAGCCTGCAAGAGGGTCAAATCAAACAGCCGCAACGATAATGGCCGACGCGGCAGTAATCTATCGAGAAGTCGATGCTTCTCGACAAATTCCGCCCACAGATCCCCCGCCACCGCGCCTGCGAACCCAACAATGGCCGACCAGTATAGGTGTCGATTCGCTGCAGGTGGCTATTCGTCGCCCACCGAGCACTGGCCGTTCGCCTGAGCGGCAAGGCAAAACACTGTGAACTTCTGCCGCGGCCACCGCCTCGAAACAGCTGTGCCCTTAGCCAGGAGAATGCTCCATGCCGAACAAACTCATCTATCCCCTTATGCTAGCCGCCAGCCTCGGGCTCGCCGCCTGCGACGATAAAGCGGACAACCCCGCAGAAGGTGCTCGCGAGACGCCTTCTCTGGATCAAAACACAATGAACAATGACGCTGCCGAGCAGCAAAGAAGGGAAGAAGCCGAGGCGGCACAGCGGCGCGCAGATGAGAACCAGAGTTCGTCTCCTGCAGTGCCGATTTCACCGCCACCAGCAACCAGCCCTCAGCAGTAACGGCTGAAGTGCATGCCTACGGCCGCCGCAGGCAGTTCGCGATATGTCTAGTCGAGGAACTTAGGCAAAATCGCACACTCCAACTCGCGGACTATGGGCCATGCCCTCGTATCCGCTCACTTTGGAGATTTAATCGTGCAGAAACCACTGACTTACGCCCTGCTGATCGCCCTGACACTGGGTCTCGCCGCCTGCGAAAAGACTCCAGAAGACAAGATGGAATCTGCCACGGAGTCCGCTTCCGAAGCCATGGAATCGATGGAGGAAGCGGCAGACGAAACCGGCGAAGCCATCGAAGATGCGGCCGATGAGACCAAGGATGCGATAAAAGGCCAATAAGCCCTTTCGACGCGCCAACCGGCTGCTTTTAATTCGCCAGCGGTCGCATAGATCGTTTTTCAAACAGCCCGATAAGGCCCGCAGTCGCGGGCCTTATCGATTCAAACGCGGAACAACAGCCAGCGCAACGCCGGGCTGAGCATCAGCAACAGGCAGCAGACCAGGCTGACCACCCACACCAGCGAACGCTGCCAGTGCAGATCCTTCCAGTAGCACAGCAGATACAGCACACGCGAGACGATAAATACAATCGCCAGCACATCGATCCACCAACCGAACATCTCCGTGGTATGCGCCATCAACACGCCAGCGGCGAACAACGGGAATATTTCGATGCTGTTGAGGTGCGCCGCATAGGCGCGAGCGCCTAGCCCGGTCAATCTGGCCTGTTGAGCGCGCGGATGATGATTGTCATAACCACCAGCCTCGGCATTCATCGCCTTGGCCAGCGGAATCTTTGCCACATAGATCAACAAGGCCGCGATAAACACGGACCAGAATGGAATACTCAATCGGTTCTCTCCTTGGACGGTTCGAGCGTTGGGGTCTGGGTATAGACCATTACTTCCAGTACATCGGAATGAAACTCACGGCGATACAACACCAGTACCACACCAGTGCTGACCAGCATGAAGAACCAGGGATTGATGAACCAGGCCAGCGTCGCCATACCGAAGTAATAGGCACGCAGGCCCTGGTTGAACTGGTTGGCCGCCATCGAGATGACCCGTGCGGTGCGCTCGGCAAATGCTTTGCGCTCCTGCTCGGTGACGTTGCGCTCGCCGAGCGTGGGGGCCGAACCGACCAGAACGGCGGCAAAGTTGTATTGCCGCATGCACCAGCTGAAGGTGAAGAAGGCGTAGACGAACACCACGCCCAATGACAGCAATTTCACCTCGGACATTTCCCGGCTGGCCGCTTGTACGAATGGCAGATCGGCAAGCAGCGAAACCGCGCGGTCGGAGGCACCGAGCACGGTGAGAATACCGGCGAGAATAATCAGGGTACTGGAGGCGAAGAACGAGGCGTTGCGCTCCAGACTGCCGATCACGTTGGCATCGGCGATACGGTTGTCACGCAGCAGCATGCGGCGCATCCAATCTTCCCGGTAGAGGTGCAATACGCTGGCCAGGCAAGGCGTGGTGCGCCCCTTGGCGTTGGCATAACGGGTATACCCGACCCAACAGATCACGAACCAAACGACAGCCAAAATATGGGGCAGATAGTAGTTACCAATCAGCATAGGGGCTCCTTGTGGTCAGCCGCGAGTATAGCCGGCCCCAGCTTTCAGCTGGCCAACAAAAAGAGACTATCCCCTGCGACAGCAAAGCCTTATCGGCCGGTCGCAATAGAGCGGCGCTTTCAGCATTCCTCAGGTCTGGAACTGCTCGATCAGGCGGCTCAACTGGCTTTCCAACTCGCGAATGCTTTGCGCAGCAGCGCGGGTCTGCTCGACAGTGGCGTAGGTGTCCTCGCTAATGTGATTGGCGCGCACCACGCCGGCTCCCACTTCCTCCGCGACCTTGGCCTGTTCGGCTGCGGCGCAGACCATCTGCTGAATATTCTGCTCGATGGCATCCACCGCGGTGGTGATGCGTTGCAGCGAACTGCTGGTTTGCTCGGCGCTATCGCGAGCCAGATCCACCGCCTGCTGGCTCTCGCCCATCATGCTGATGGACGAACGACTGCGACCTTGCAAGGCCTGAATGATGTCCTCGATTTCCGCGGTGGACGCCTGGGTACGTTGGGCCAGGCTGCGCACCTCATCGGCCACCACGGCGAAACCACGGCCCTGATCGCCGGCCCGCGCCGCTTCGATGGCTGCATTAAGCGCCAGTAGATTGGTCTGCTCGGCAATCGAGCGAATCACCGCCAGCACCGAGCCGATGCGTTCGCTGTCGGCGCTGAGCGACTCGAT
The DNA here is from genome assembly GCA_946886875.1 of uncultured Pseudomonas sp. The sequence continues at coordinate 1,910 of CAMPJN010000236.1, read as the reverse complement.
CACCTCGGCCAGGCGGCCCACCTTGTCGGTCAGGCTGTGCATGGCCTGGCGGTTGCCCTGCACCCGCTGTAATCCATCGTCGGCAGCTGCACGGGTTTCCCGCGACAACTGCTGGCCGTGCTCGGCGCTCTGCGCCATCTGCTGGGCACTGGCGGCCATTTGAACCATCGCCGAAGCGATCTGGGTGCTCTCGTCGCGTTGCTGTTCGACATCCTGATGGGCCCGCTGCGCCGAGCTTTGCAGATCTTCGCCGGCTCGCTCCAGGGTGTGTGATGCCTGGGCCACTTCAGCCACAGTGATGCGGATCTTCTCGACGAAGGTATTGAAGTTGCTGGCCAACTGGCCCAGGTCATCACGCCCATGCACCGGCAGACGCTTGGTCAGGTCACCCTCGCCTTCGGCCATATCCTGCAGCATCAGATTGATCTGGCTAAGCCCACGCACCAGGGCTGCGCCCACCCCATAGGCCAGCAAAGCACCAAACAATACCGCCGCCGCCAGTAGCCCCCAGAGCAGTTGATTGACTTGCAGCACCGTGCTGTCGGCGGCGCTGGCGGCCTCCTGCATGGCGCCCATCAGGCTCTGCTGCAAGCGACTGGCCATATCGGAGATTTGCGGGTCGATGCGATCCATCTGCGTCAGGGCGTCATTGCGCGCCTGCACCAACTCGACCACCTTGGCCGCTGCCGCCTTGTACAGCTCCAGGCTTGCCAGCGCCTGATTGAGCTGGGCGGTGAGGCGCTCGCTACTGCTACGGTCGCGCAACACGCTGATCATGCTCTGAGCGTTGTCCAGCTCGCTGGTAAAGGCCTTGACCTGCGCCTCCTGGTTTTCCTGCAGAAACTGATACAGATACTGGCTACCCAGCAGCAGATTGCGCATGGCCGCGCTGGCGTAGAACACCGCATCCAGATTGAAATTCTGCTGGGCATTGCTCAACACCGCCGACAACACCTGCTCGATGGCCGGCCCGTGCTGGCTCAGTTCGCCACTGACCAGCGCTTGGCGCTGCTGGCTTAAAGGCACCAGACGCTCGCGGAACAGGGCGCTGTACTGACCATGCAAATCGCTCATAGAACCGAGCAAGCGACTGCGCTCGGCATCGTGCAGACGCGATTCGGCCTGCTGCAAGGCGGTACGCAAGCGCGCGTCCAGCTCGGTAAATTGGCTTTCCGCTTGGGCGTCACCGCTGCGTGCATATTGGCTCACTGAGAGCTGCAGGCGCGCCATGCTGTCGGTGACCTGGGCCACCAGATCCATACTCGGCCCCAGATCCTGGGTCACCACCTCGACCCGGTCGGCGACGCTGCGCAGCGACAGGGAAGAAACCAGCCCCAGCACGATCAGCAAGGCGCAGAGCACCACAGGCACTATGGCAATCTTGTAGGCAATCCGCAGATCGGCGAACCAGCGCATAAAGGGCTTCCTCTAATAGCGGAACAGCAAGCAGGCAAACAGCGCGCGGCGCTCACCTGCAGTGCTTATCGACTGCGGCGAGCCAATACTTGAGCCTATAGCCCGGCCTGTGCACTGATCTTAGTCGAGTGCGACCTGTTGTTATGGCAAAAAGCCAGTTCAAAAAAACAAAAGGCCACCCGAAGGTGGCCTCTTTTCAGTCAACAACGCTTAGGCGTTTTTGACTTCCCAACCGGTCAGCTCGGCCAGGGCCTTGCCGATGTCGGCCAGGGAGCGCACGGTTTTCACACCAGCGTCCTGCAGGGCGGCGAACTTCTCGTCCGCGGTGCCTTTACCACCTGAGATGATGGCACCGGCGTGGCCCATGCGCTTGCCCGCAGGGGCAGTCACACCAGCGATGTAGGACACCACCGGCTTGGTCACGTTGGCTTTGATGTAGGCAGCCGCTTCTTCTTCAGCCGAACCGCCGATCTCGCCGATCATCACGATCGCCT
>CAMPJN010000235.1 GCA_946886875.1 uncultured Pseudomonas sp. | reverse complement strand
ATTGCGTCGGCCCGCTGCTGTAGGCGCCGCTGGCGTTGCGCCAGCGCATGGCGCGGGGGCCGCTGGCGGTCCAGATCTTGGCCTCGGCGTCCTTGACCTCGCCTTCGTCGGCGAACTGGTTCCAATAGAGAATGCCGACGTTGTAACCCGCCGCGAGCCAGGCGTGGGCCAGGTCCAGATTGGGGCCGCCGGCATCCAGACGATTGAAGGTTTCGCGATTCTTGTTGGTCGACGAGCCGTTCTGCCAGCCGTGAACGTAGATCACCGTAGGCTTGCTGGCGCTGTAGTAGGCATTGCTGTAGCCCGGCTGGGCCTTTTGCCAACTGTCGCCGTAACCAAACCAGTAGAGGCCGTAGTCGAGGTTGTTGAAGGTGCTGTCCGGAAATACACCCGTGGCCGCCTCGGCGGTGAAGCCGATTGCCAGCAGGCAAAGCAGAAGAAACTTACGCATGGTGTCTGACCCGTTCTTGTTGTTATGGGGGCCGACGAAGTGTAGTGACCACCCTACCCTCAACCATCGCCCAGATGGGTGATGGTTGAGAGCAGCGGCGTCGGCGGCAGGCCGAGGCGCTCTTGTCTTATGTGTATCGCCGAGCCGCGGAACTCCTGAGCAAATTGTTCAATCCCTATACAAGTCGGCAGCGTTCGCCGCTGCTTGTGGCCCGTATAGCCCAGGTTAAAAACCTGTAAAAAACATATTTATCAGTCGGCTGCATTTCTATATGGCCGCCTGGGACCACCTCGCAAACACTTATGCTTTTTTAGTCTATGCATAGAACATAAAAATAGTTACGCTCTTCCTTAATTAAATACCCACAGGGGTATACGAGGAGAACGATCATGCAAGCGAACGTCGAAGCATTTTTTGATCCCGCTACCTTTACCTACAGCTACGTGGTGACAGACCCCGGCAGCAAACGCTGCGCCATCGTCGACTCGGTACTTGACTACGACCCCGCTGCCGGGCGCACCTCGCACCAGAGCGCCGACCGTTTGATCGAGTATGTGAAGAACAACCAGCTGCAGGTGGATTGGCTGTTGGAAACCCACGTGCATGCCGACCACCTGTCGGCGGCGTCCTATCTCAAGCGCGAACTGGGCGGTCGCTTGGCGATCGGCGAGAACATCACCATCGTGCAGAACACCTTCGGCAAGCTGTTCAACGCCGGTACCGAGTTCGCCACCGATGGCCGCCAGTTCGATCAGCTGTTCAAGGATGGCGATAGCTTCCAGGTCGGCGCCATCGAGGCCCGGGCCATCCACACCCCAGGGCATACGCCGGCGTGCATGACTTACCTGATCGGCAATGCCGCTTTCGTCGGCGATACCCTGTTCATGCCCGACTACGGCACGGCGCGCTGCGACTTCCCGGGCGGCGATGCGCGCACGCTGTTCCAGTCGATCCGCAAGCTGTTCGAACTACCGGACACAACACAGCTGTTTATGTGCCACGACTACAAGGCTCCGGGGCGCGATGACTTCCGCAACCAGACCACCATCGCCGAGGAGCGCGAGCACAACGTGCATGTGCATGAGGGGATCGACGAGGCCGCTTTCGTCGCCATGCGCAGCGCCCGTGACGCCACCCTGGGGATGCCGACCCTGATCCTGCCGTCGGTGCAGGTGAATATGCGCGCCGGGCAGCTACCACCGGCCGAGGACAACGGCACCCGCTACCTGAAAATCCCCTTGGACGTGCTCTGAGGTGACACCATGGAATCGCTGAAACGCCTGACACCCTTCCTCGCCGTGGCCGCGCAAATGCAACCGGCGGACATGGGCGCCCTGGCCGCCGCAGGTTATCGCAGCCTGATCAACAACCGTCCGGATGGCGAGGGCGAAGGCCAACCCACTTCGGCCGAGATACAGGCGGCGGCGCAAGCCAGCGGGCTGGACTACCACTACCTGCCCGTCATTTCCGGCCAGATCGGCGAGAACGACGTGGCTGCATTCGCCGAGCTACTCGCTCAGGTACGTGGCCCGGTATTGGCGTTCTGCCGCACCGGCACCCGTTCCACCAGCCTCTGGGCGCTGAGCGAAGCCCATCACCTGGACCCGCTGACGCTGCTGAATACGGCGCGCACTCACGGCTATGACCTGGCCGGTCTGGCCCCACGTCTGGAGCAACGCTGGCAGAAAGCCCCGGTATCGATTCCCCAGGCCGCGACCACGCCGACCCAACGCTATGACGTGCTGGTGGTCGGTGGCGGCGCGGCCGGCTGTGCGGTAACCGCGAGCCTGTTGCGGCGTGATCCGCACCTGCGCATCGCCGTGGTAGAACCGCGCGAACAGCACTACTACCAGCCGGGCTGGACCCTGGTCGGCGCTGGCGTCTTCGACCGCGCCCGCACCGAACGGCCGATGGCGCACTGCATACCCCGTGGCGCACAGTGGATTCGCGCAGCGGTGGCCGGCTTCGAAGCCGAGCAACAGCGTGTGGTGCTAGAAGACGGCGCCCGGGTGGGTTATCGCACCCTGATCGTCTGCCCCGGCTTGAGCCTGCACTGGGATGCGGTCGAAGGGCTCAAGGAAACCCTGGGTAAACACGGCGTCACCTCCAACTACCAGTTCGAGCTGGCCCCCTATACCTGGCAGCTGGTGCAGAACCTGCGTCACGGTCGCGCGCTGTTCACTCAGCCGCCGATGCCGATCAAATGCGCCGGCGCGCCGCAGAAAGCCATGTACCTGTCCTGCGACTGGTGGCGCAAAGAAGGCGTGCTGAAGGATATCGACGTGGAGTTCTGCTCGGCCGGGGCGGTGCTGTTCAGCGTGCCGGCTTTCGTCCCGCCGCTGATGAAGTACGTCGAAGACTACGGCGTACAACTCGACTTCAACACCACCCTGAGCGCGGTCGACGGCCCGGCCCGTAAAGCCTGGTTCAAGCAGGTCGATGCCGCGGGCAACAGCCAGACCCTCGAAAAATCCTTCGATTTCCTGCATGCCGTACCCGCCCAGCGCGCTCCGGAGTTTATCCGCCAGAGCCCGTTGGCCAACGCCGACGGCTGGGTCGAAGCCGACCACGAAACCCTGCGCCATCCGCGCTTCGGCAATATATTCAGCCTCGGCGACGTCTGCGCCGCGCCCAATGCCAAGACCGCCGCCGCGGTGCGCAAGCAGGCACCGGTAGTGGCGGAAAACGTCATCTCGGTCCTCGCCGGCAAGGGCCCGCGGGCGCTATACGATGGCTATGGTTCCTGCCCGCTGACCGTCGAGCGCGGCAAGGTGGTGCTGGCCGAGTTCGGCTACGGCGGCAAGCTGCTGCCGACCTTCCCCCTAGACCCCGTCATACCGCGGCGCCTGGCCTGGGAGCTGAAGGTGAAGGCGATGCCTGGCATCTACTTCGACCTGATGCTGCGTGGCCACGAATGGCTGGCGGGGCCCAAGCGCCTGCCCCATGAACCGCTGCCGGTGGAAGCCCCGGCCGCCTGCGACTTCGGCAAGGAACCGGGCAAATGAAACTGAGCCACTGGCTGCCGTGCCTGGACTGGGGGCGACGCTACGACCGCAGCAGCGCCGCCCAGGATGGCCTGGCAGCGCTGATAGTGACGCTGATGCTGATACCGCAGAGCCTGGCCTACGCCATGCTCGCCGGCCTGCCGCCGGTAACCGGCCTGTATGCGAGCATCCTGCCGCTGCTGGCCTATGCGCTGTTCGGCTCCAGCCGCACCCTGGCTGTAGGCCCGGTGGCGGTGGTGTCGCTGATGACGGCCGCGGCGCTGGCACCGTTGTTCCCCGCCGGCAGCGCCGAATACGTCGGCGCCGCCATGCTGCTGGCGCTGTTGTCGGGCCTGCTGCTCGCCCTGATGGCCCTGCTACGCCTGGGCTTTCTCGCCAACTTCCTCAGCCACCCGGTGGTGTCCGGCTTTATCAGCGCCTCGGGGATTTTGATCGCAGTCGGTCAGCTCAAGCACTTGCTCGGCGTATCGGTCTCCGGCGAGAGCCTGCGGCAGATCCTGCCGCAGCTCTGGCAGAGCCTGTCGATGACGCATTGGCCGACCCTGCTGATCGGCCTGCTCAGTCTGGCCTGGCTGTGGTGGGCGCGCGCGCGCCTGAAGCCGCTGCTGCAGCGTCTGGGACTGTCCGCGCCTATGGCTGGCAATCTGGCCAAGGCCGGGCCGGTGCTGGCGATCATTGTCGCCATAGTCGTGGTATCGCTGCTGCAGTTGGATCAGGCCGGGGTCAAGGTGGTCGGTAGCGTTCCCCAAGGGCTACCGGGCTTGACCCTGCCGACGCTGGACCTTGGCCTGGCCCTGCAACTGCTGCCGGCGGCGCTGCTGATCAGCCTGGTGGGCTTCGTCGAATCGGTCTCCGTAGGCCAGACCCTGGCCGCCAAACGACGCCAGCGCATCGAGCCCGATAACGAACTGCTCGGCCTCGGCGCGGCCAATCTCGGCGCGGCATTCAGCGGCGGCTTCCCGGTCACCGGCGGCTTCGCCCGTTCGGTGGTCAACTACGACGCCGGTGCGCAAACCCCCATGGCCGGAGTATTCACCGCCGCCGGCATCGCGTTGAGCGTGATGCTGCTGACGCCCTTGCTGCACAACCTGCCCCAGGCGGTGCTGGCCGCCACCATCATCGTCGCCGTGCTCAGCCTGGTCGATCTCGGTTCGTTGCGCCGCACCTGGCGCTACTCGCGGCAGGACGGCGCGGCGCAGCTGGCGACCATCCTCGGCGTGCTGCTGATCGGCGTGGAGGCCGGCATCCTGCTCGGCGTCGGCCTGTCGCTGCTGCTGTTTCTCTGGCGTACCAGCCAGCCGCATATGGCCGTGGTCGGCCAGGTGCCGGGCAGCGAGCATTTTCGCAACGTCGAACGCTTCGCCGTGATCGAGTCGCCCAACGTACTGTCGCTGCGAGTCGACGAGAGCCTGTACTTCCCCAATGCGCGCTACCTGGAAGACCGCATTGGCGAGTTGATCGTCAGCCGGCCACAGGTCCGCCATCTGGTGCTGATGTGCTCGGGGGTCAACCTGATCGACGCCAGCGCCCTGGACTCGCTGGAGGCCATAGTCGAGCGCCTGCGCACGGCCGGCGTGCAGTTGCACCTGTCCGAGGTGAAAGGCCCGGTGATGGATCAGCTGCGCCGCTCAAACTTTCTCGAAGACTTCGGCGGGCAGGTGTTTATCAGCCAGTTCGAGGCCCTGAAAACCCTGGCACCGCAGATCGCCCAGCAAACCCTGGAGCAAGGCCGACAACGCGCCGATACACCGGAGCACAGCGCAAGGAAACGCTGATGAAAACTGCCCATGCGCCGGTAACCGCCGCCACAGCGCTCGAACCGCTCGGCGCGGTTCAGCTATCGCGAAACAGGTCGTGGGCGTCGAGCAATCGGTAGGCGATTTCCGGGCGTTTCTCCAGGCCGCGACGGATCGCGGCGGGGATGGCCTGGCGGGTTTTGCGGCAGAGGCCGGGGAGTTCTTCGATCTGGATGGCGATGCCGCGCATGCTGCGCACTTCGTTGAAGCCGGGGGCGACGCTCAAACGGATGCCAAGTTGCTCATAGAGGCGTTGCTGGATCTTTTCAAGATCGGCCAGGCTTTGCAGGTTTTCCAGACGTTCGAGCAGGCGCTTCTCCTCCTGGCGGGTCAGCAGCAGGATGCGCGTATCGGCGCCTGGGGTTTCCAGCAGACGTTCGAGCTCGCAGGTGCAGAGACCCGGGGGACAGGTTTGGCGGATCGGCAAGGAGGCTGTCATGGGCTCCGATCATAGCCATGCCGGGGCGTTGTTGCCTATTGGCTCGCGCACAAAGGCCTATCGACTGCCCTGCCGGCGTGCCCTCTATAGCGAATGTCTTACAAACCCCAGCGGCGTTTGGCTCTGTCGCTTACGGGGCTTGGCCACTAATCTAACCCCATTCACTGAGCGCACGGAGGCACTCAGGATCAAGGAAGATCGACCATAGCCAGGATGGCTACCGACAGGATGTTGGATGGTCAGAAAGAAAACCCGCTTCGGCGGGTTTTTTGTTGCCTGTGATAATTGCGTGCCCGTTGCTTTGAACAGCGTGCGCTAGGCGCTTCGGTCATTATTCCTGGGCTGAAGGGATGCAGCTCAAGAAGCAAGGCACCAGAGCGAAGTCTGGATGCAATCCGGTAGCGGTGTCAGCGGTTAGACTTTCCCCGGATTTCATCCGGGCTACAAAAATGCCGCTCACTGGTTCTCAGCGAACGGCATTGCGCTCACGAAGTATCGCGACGTTAACAACGATACGGCGACCCCGCCTTGGCCATCAGCGCGTTGTACTTCTTGAAGATCTCCA
>CAMPJN010000234.1 GCA_946886875.1 uncultured Pseudomonas sp. | reverse complement strand
CTTCCCAGAAACGGCTGTCTTTCGAATTATCGCGGTTATCGCCCATCATGAAATAGTGTCCCTCGGGGACCAACCATTCCCTGCGCACGGAACCCCGAACCCGGTCACGCTCGCGAATATTATGTTCTACGTCGCCCAATGTCTCGGCATAGAAACGCGCGGTTGGATAAACGCCCAGGCTGCGCTCGCCATTGGACTCATCGTCCAAGCGCTCATACAAGAACCGCCGAGGTAAAGCCTGGCCATTGACTTGAACCTGCTTACCTTCAACCACGATGTGGTCGCCCGGCACACCAATCACCCGCTTGATGTAATTGATATTCGGGTCACTCGGGTAACGGAACACCATGACATCACCGCGTTGAGGATCGCCCACTTCGATGATTTTGGTGTCGATTACCGGCAAACGGATGCCGTAAGCGAACTTGTTCACCAGGATGAAGTCGCCCACCGCCAAGGTCGGCTTCATCGAACCCGATGGAATCTGAAATGGCTCGACCAGAAAAGAGCGCAGTACCAGAACGATAGCCAGCACCGGAAAGAACGACTTACCGTACTCGACCAGCAACGGCTCCTTATTCAGGCGCTCGACCACCGCCTCGTCGGGCTCGCCGACCTGACCGTGGTAGGAGGCAATGGCTGCCCGACGACGGGGCGCCAGAAAGATCAGATCGAAAAGTGCCAAAGCACCACAGACGGCGACGGCAATGACCAGCAACAGCGGGAAATTTAGCGACATAGGACCTAACTATCCAACCTGAGCACAGCGAGGAAAGCTTCTTGTGGAATTTCCACGTTGCCGACCTGCTTCATGCGTTTCTTACCGGCTTTCTGTTTTTCCAACAGTTTGCGTTTACGGCTGACATCGCCGCCGTAACACTTGGCCAGTACGTTCTTTCTCAGCGCCTTGACAGTGGTTCGCGCGACTATCTGCCCGCCGATAGCGGCCTGAATCGCCACATCGAACATCTGGCGTGGAATCAGCTCTTTCATCTTCTCGGTCAGGGCGCGACCTTTGTAGTGCGCGTTATCACGATGCACGATCAGCGCCAGGGCATCGACCTTCTCACCGTTAATCAGAACATCCAGCTTGACCAGATTAGCCGACTGGTAACGGTCGAAGTGATAATCCAGCGACGCATAACCGCGACTGGTCGACTTGAGACGGTCGAAGAAGTCCAGCACCACCTCGTTCATCGGCAAATCGTAGGTCACCTGCACCTGAGTACCGAGGAACAGCATGTCATGCTGCACACCGCGTTTCTCGATGCACAGAGTGATGACATTGCCCAGGTGCTCCTGAGGTACCAGGATGTTGGCCCTTACGATCGGCTCGCGCATATCCTCGATCGAGGAAAGATCCGGCAGCTTCGACGGGTTGTCGACGTAGATGGTTTCACCGGTCTTGAGCAGCAGTTCGAAAATCACCGTCGGTGCCGTGGTGATCAGGTCCAGATCGTACTCGCGCTCAAGCCGCTCTTGGATGATCTCCATATGCAGCATGCCGAGGAACCCGCAACGGAAGCCGAAGCCAAGGGCATCCGAACTTTCCGGGGTGTATTGCAGCGAGGAATCGTTCAGCGTGAGCTTTTGCAGCGCCTCGCGAAAATCCTCGAAATCATCGGAGCTGACCGGGAACAGACCGGCGTAAACCTGCGGTTGGATACGTTTGAAGCCCGGGAGCACATCGACATCGGGGGTCGAACTCAAGGTCAGAGTGTCGCCTACCGGCGCGCCGTGAATGTCCTTGATACCGGCGATGATAAAGCCCACTTCGCCGGCCTTCAGATCGACCGTGGCGGAATGTTTGGGATTGAACACACCGACGCTGTCCACCAGGTGGATCTTGCCGGTTGACTTGACCAGCACCTTGTCGCCCTTCTTGATCCTTCCGTGGCGTACACGCACCAGGGAAACGACGCCGAGGTAGTTGTCGAACCAGGAGTCGATGATCAAGGCCTGCAGCGGGTCCTCGATATTCCCGGTCGGCGCGGGAATGGTCTGTACCAGGCGCTCGAGCACTTCATCGACGCCCAGGCCGGTCTTGGCGCTGCAGGTGACGGCGTCAGTGGCATCGATGCCGATGATCTTTTCGATTTCTTCCTTGACCCGATCAGGATCGGCCTGAGGAAGGTCGATCTTGTTCAACACCGGCATGACCTCGAGGCCCTGCTCGATGGCGGTGTAGCAGTTGGCAACCGACTGCGCCTCGACGCCTTGGCCGGCGTCGACGACCAGCAATGCACCCTCACAGGCGGCCAGGGAGCGGCTGACTTCATAGGTGAAGTCAACGTGACCTGGGGTATCGATGAAGTTCAGTTGATAGGTTTTGCCATCCCGCGCCTTGTAATACAGGGTCACGCTGTGGGCTTTGATGGTGATCCCACGCTCACGCTCAAGATCCATGGAATCCAGCACCTGAGCTTCCATTTCACGATCGGCCAAGCCGCCACACATCTGGATAAAACGGTCAGCCAGGGTGGACTTGCCATGATCGATGTGGGCAATGATGGAAAAATTGCGGATATGACTCAGGTCACTCACGGATCGACACTCAAAAAAAGGTGCAGGCAGGCTGCCCGCCGAAAATAGCCGCGAATTGTACCTGATCAGCAGCCAGCGCGTCACCCAAGCACTTATCGGCGGACATGAAAAGGGGCGACCTAAGCCGCCCTCTTTCGCTACAGATCGATTTACTCTGCAAGCTTGAAGGTAATAAAGCTCGCACGCCCCTGACGCAGCACCCGCATCGACACCGAACGATTCTTCGGCAACCCCTGGGCCACCTCGGTAAAGGTCTTGGCCGAATCGATCGCCTGATTGTTCAGATGGGTAATCACATCGCCAGCGCGCAGACCAATCAGCATCGCAGGGCCTTCCTGCACTTCGGTAATGACCACACCACCCTTGAGATCCAGGCCACGTTTCTGCTCTTCGGTCAGCTCGACAACCTTTACTCCCAGACGATTGCTGCTGCGCTCGACTCCCGGAGTGGCCATCCCGGCCAGTTCCTGACCGTCTTCCGGCAATGCTCCTATGGTCACTTTGAGCCTCTTGCGCGAACCCTCACGCACCACATCCAATTCCGCCTTGCTGCCGGGCTTCATCACACCGACCAGATGAGGCAGGTCTGCCGACATGATGATCGGCTTGCCATCCAGACTGAGGATCACATCACCGACCATCAGCCCCCCCTTGGCAGCCGGACCGCCCTCGAGCACCTGAGCCACCAGCGCACCGGCCGGCCGCTCCAAGCCAAAGGACTCAGCAAGATCCTTGTTAACTTCCTGAATCACCACACCCAGCCAGCCGCGACTGACCTTACCGCTGGCTTTGAGCTGATCGGCGACATCCATGGCCACACTCATCGGAATGGCAAAAGAAAGCCCCATAAAGCCGCCCGAGCGAGTGAATATCTGCGAGTTGATACCCACTACCTCGCCGGACAGATTGAACAACGGCCCACCGGAGTTGCCCGGATTGATCGCTACATCGGTCTGAATAAAAGGCACATAGCTCTCATTCGGCAAACTGCGGCCCGTGGCGCTGACGATGCCGGCCGTTACCGAATGGTCGAAACCAAACGGCGACCCGATCGCCAATACCCACTCACCCACTTTCAAATCTTCCGACTTGCCCAGCTTGACCGTCGGCAACCCCTTGCCTTCGATTTTGAGCAACGCCACATCGCTTCGCGGGTCGGTGCCGATAAGCTTGGCTTCCAGCTCGCTGCGATCTGGCAAACGCACGATGATCTCGTCGGCGTCGGCGATCACATGGTTGTTGGTCAGCACATAACCATCGTCCGAGATAATGAAACCAGATCCCAGCGATTGCGCCTCGCGCTGGCGACCGTTACCTGGATTGCCCGGCACCTGGGGAATGCTGCGCTCGAAGAACTCACGAAATATTGGCGGCAAGCCTTCCAGGTCTGGAATGTTCAACTGACCGCTACCGGATACCACTCGTTCCGGCATCTTCTGCCGCGTACTGATATTCACCACCGCGGGCGACGCCTGCTCAACCAGCTCGGTAAAATCAGGCAATTGCGCATGAGCGACAACTGTCATGCTCAATAGCAGAATCGTTACTAATGCGGAAAAGGACCGTTTCAGACTTCTAGGCATCGACATTACTGCTCCCCATCTTAAGAACGCGCAAAAACTTAGGACGTTATCGCAGCACCAACCAACAAGGCCCGCAGCACGACGGGCTGTAAGTCAGGATCGTCGGCCACACGCGCACTGTGCCAGCGCACGCCAAACCAAGCTGCGAGAAATCCCAAGAAAGCGCAAACAATGACCAGAGGCTCACTCAGGGTCAACCACTGCGCCAAAAATGCGGCAGCAAACAAGCCGACCAGAGGAACCAGATAGACCAACAGCGAACCGCGCACCAGCAGATCTTCACGAACGCCGATCACCACCGCGTCGCCAACCTCCAAATGCAAATCGCACAACGCCCGGACATGGCCGCGTCGCCCCTCAGCCCCCAGCTTATCGAGCAGGCCTTGACCACACCCAGCATTGGCAGAACAACTGGAGCAGGTGCTTTTACGCAACGTTTCGACCCAGACCGCGCCTTTTTCGAGCGCGATCACTCGCCCTTGCTCTTCGATCATGGAGAAACCTGCGCCTCCCCAGGCCGCATGGATAGTGCGACGCGTTCGGCAGTTCCCAACGGAATCTCTCCGACCACCGTGACCATCACATCCCCATCTGCGGTGGACAGGCGACGCGAGACTGCCACAGTAGGCCCCAGCTGACTTCGCGCATCTTCCACCAAAGCGCCACGCAGAGGCTCCAGAAATACGGAAAAACGCGCCATACCGTCGCCGTAAACCAAACCGGCGACCAATTCATCGGAAGCGGGACTACGCCGCTCGACGACCGCGCTCAAGGTAAAACCAGGTGGTAGCCAGTCAGAACGCCAGGCGGTCTGGGGCTTCTCTTGTGCCGGCATCGCGGGCAACGGCTCGCAGCCGGCCTCAGGCTGCAGGGCCTCGACCGTCAGAGCGCTATCGGTATCCAGCTGGGTGAACTGAAAGCGCTCGAGCAATTGTCCTTTATCGTTCAACAGCAGCGACTTGAGTGGCAAACCGGTCTGTTGATCCAGGTGCAATTCAATCCCGTAACGATGTTGATCGCGCGGCAGCAACGCCAACACCACGGTTTTGCGCCCCGCCACGCGAGACTCGCCAATCAAGCGCAAGTCATACCATTCCATCAGCTGTTCGACATTCAGCTCACGGGCCGGCCACACTTGCCCGCTGGCCAATTGATCGACCAGCGCATCGCTAACGCATTTGACTTGACCATCGACACGCAGGATTTCCTGGGCGGAGCCATCGAGCTGCAAAAAGCGCTCGCGCGTATGCCCCCCATCCTCGACCAGGTGACGAACACTATGGGTAGAGAAACTACCATTGCGCTCGTATACGAAAGTGCCTTGAAAGCTTTGCTGGCCCTCGGCGACAGCCAAGCGCTGCAACCAATCTTGTGCACTGGCAGCATGAACCGGGCTTGCCAGCCAGCTGCCAAGCAAAAAAATAGCTAACGGTATAAAGCCGCGCATGTGCCTCCTTATTGGCCTTCCATACTCGCCGCACGGGCGTATGGCAGCGCGCTTTCACTGCTGCTCATCGCCGCTTGCTGAGCGTGTTGACGCAGATATGCGGGCAACCGACGCTCATGCCACCCTGCCTCTGGCTGAGCAGCGGACGCCGCAGCTCCGACCTTATCACGTTCGGAATTAAATCCCGCCAACATCGCAGGCCCCTGCAATTGGGGAGTTACGAAGTTCGGCACAGTCGACTGCTGAGCCATTTGCGCACCGGAAATTTCATTCTGGTTATATAACCGCACACCGGCCAGCACGGCTACCGTAACCGAAGCGGCGACAGCCAAGCGTCCTAGCGTACGCCATGGCCCAAGGACAGGTTTTGGCGCAGCGGGAGCCGCCTCATCCAACAGCGCAGCGGACACAGCAGCCGCAATATCCAGACGAGGCTCGAGTAATTCTTTATGCATGGCCGCCCGAGCCACTTGGTAGCGCGACCATGTTGAGCGCACGTCAGACGCTTCGCTCTCACTGAGCACACGCCGCAACTCCAACTCGTCCGCCTCGTTATCCATAACCGCGGACAGCGACTCCTGTAGGGTTTCACGACTCATGACGATTCCTCTCTCGGCTTACACCGCTGCCTTAGGCTTCCTGCAATAAAGGCTGCAGGGATTTATCAATGGCTTCGCGCGCTCT
>CAMPJN010000233.1 GCA_946886875.1 uncultured Pseudomonas sp. | reverse complement strand
CGTCAGCGCCGCCCAGGAGCGGGCCGCCAGCGTTCGCCACAGCCTGGGAGGGCGGGCGTGAAGCTGGGCATCATGCAACCGTACTTTTTCCCGTACCTCGGGCATTTCGCGTTGATCGCCCATACCGAGCGCTGGGTTGTGTTCGATGTCAGCCAGTACACGCCCAAGTCCTGGATGAGCCGCAACCGCGTGCTGCATCCGCAGGCAGGCTGGAACTACGTCAACGTACCCTTGGCCAATTCCTCCATCGCTATCACTACCCGCGAAGCCCGTGTGCAGGATCTGCCCAAGACCCGCGCCAGTGTGCTCGGCAAGCTGACTCACTATCGGCGCAAGGCGCCGTTCTACGAGCAGGTAGTGCAGTTGGTGGACCGCACGTTCGACACTGTGGTTAGCGATTCGCTGGTCGAACTCAACGTGCAGGGGCTGGTGGCGGTCTGCGCCTATCTCGAGCTGCCGTTCGACTATGCGATCTGCTCGGAGCTGGACCTTGAGTTGCAGCATATCGACAGCCCCGGCGGCTGGGCGCCGGCGATCAGCCGGCAGTTGGGGGCCAGCTTCTATCTGAATCCGCCTGGCGGCCGCGACCTCTTCGATCCGCAGGATTTCGCCCGTCACGGCATTCGGCTCGGCTTTCTGCAATTCGACGAATTCCGCTACGACACCGGTCCTTATGCCTTCGAACCAGGGCTATCGATACTCGACGTCTTGATGTGGAACAGCCCACAGCGGGTGCGCGAAGTGCTGAGCAGCCACTCCCATATTCTCGACGCTTGAAATGAAGCGCAGGGCCTGCGCGCCATTCGTACAGATTCGTTAAGGAAATCTCCCGTGAGCAAACAACCCCTCGTCAGTATCGTGATTCCCACGTTCAAACCACGGCACTTCGAGGCGGCGCTGCTCAGCGCGCTGGCCCAGAGCTACCAGCCGCTGGAAATCCTGGTCAGCGACGACTGCCCGGACGAGGGTATCCAGCGCATTCTCGAGCGCCATCTCGGCCACAGCCGCCATCCGATCAGGGTGATCCGCAACCAGCCTGGCCTCGGCGGCTTGATGAACTACACCCAGTGCGTGGTCGAGGCCGAGGGCGAATTCGTCAAATTCCTCAACGACGACGACATTCTGCTCAACGACTGCATCGCGCGCATGGTCGAGGCGTTCGAGGCCAACCCCGACGTCAGCCTGCTGACCAGCCGGCGCTTGTTGATCGACGAATCCGGGCTGCCGCTGCCGGACGTGCCGGCGACCTGCTGCCCGTTCGACCAGAACAGCATCCTCAACGGCGACGACCTGATCGCCTACCTCGCCGATGCACCGATGAACTTTATCGGCGAGCCGAGCACGGTAATGTTCCGCCGCGCCCATCTGGCCGAGATCAAACCCAACGTCTGCTGCCTCAATGGGCAAACGGTGCGCGCGATCAACGACCTGGCGATGTACGTGAACGTGCTGCGCCACGGCAGCCTGGCTTATCTGTGCGAGCCGTTGTCGTGCTTTCGCAAGCATGCCGAGCAGCGCCAGCAGCAGGGCGATATGTTGCCGTTGTGGCAGAAGGGCGTGCAGGTGTTCACCGCGCAGGTCCATGCCATGGGCCTGTACCACCCACGCCCGGATGCCCAGGTGCGGTGCCGCGCGCTCGGCAGCCCAGCGGAGGCGTGGCAGGATTTTCCGCTGCGTGATCGCCTGGCCGAGACGGCCAAGCGCGCCGAAGCGCGTCAGGCGGTTAACAGCGTAGCCCTAACCCCGAGCGGGCTGGCGCCGCTGCGCGATGCCGGCGGGGTGCTGCAGGAACCGGCGCGCGATGGCATTCGCATGTGGCTGGACATGCGCCTGCCCACGGCGGTGCAGGAACGCATGATCGCTGAGTACCTGGAGGCCAACCGAGGTGGGCCGACCTTCGGCATCCTGTTGCTGGACCTGCAAGGCGACACTGACAAAGTACGGGCGACGCTCGACAGCCTGGCTGCGCTGGAGCATCGCTACGCGCGCCTGCAGGTAATGGTGCTGAGTACCGGCGCGGCGGCCGATCTCAAGGTCGCCGATCCCCGCGTGCGCTGCCAGGGCGTGACGGCTGCCGGGCATGTCGAGGCGCTTAACCAACTGCTCGCCGAGGCGGATTTCGACTGGGCGGTGCTGGCCCAGGCCGGCGACCAGTTCACCGCCAGCGGCTTGCTGATGATGGCACTGGAGCTGGTGCATGGCGGCGGCGCTTGTCGGGCGGTTTATGGCGACGAGCTGTTGCGCTCGGCCAATGGGCTGGGGCCGGCATTTCGCCCCGGTTTCAATCTGGACATGTTGCTCAGCTTTCCGGCGGGGATGGCGCGGCACTGGCTGCTGCGCCGCGATGTCATCATCGAAGCCGGTGGCTTCGCTGCCGAGTACGCAGGGGCCTTGGAATTCGAGCTGATCTTGCGCTTGATCGAGCAGGGCGGTTTGACCGGCTTCGGCCATATCGACGAACCCCTGGTCATCACCGATGCCCCTCGGCTCGAAGATCAGCCGGCGGAGCGCGCGGCCATCCTGCGGCATCTGGCCAGTCGCGGTTATCAGGCCGAGCTGCTGCAGCATCTGCCGGGTCGTTACCGCATCCGCTACGGGCATCAGGCGCAGCCGCTGGTCTCCATCATCATTCCGACCAAGGACCAGTTGCCGATCCTGCAACGCTGCGTGGAAAGCCTGCTGGAAAAAACCCGCTACCCGCATTACGAACTGCTGATCGTCGACAACAACAGCGAAACCCCCGAGGCCTGCGAGTGGCTGGCCGGCATCGAAAGCCTGGGCGAGGCGCAGTTGCGCGTGCTGCGTTATCCGCACCCGTTCAACTACGCGGCGATCAACAACATGGCCGTGGCCCAGGCGCGCGGCGAGTACCTGGTGCTGCTCAACAACGACACTGCGATCATCCGCGAGGACTGGCTGGACGAATTGCTCAACCACGCCCAGCGCCCCGAGGTCGGCATCGTCGGCGCCAAGCTGCTCTATCCGGACGGGCGCATCCAGCACGCCGGGGTGTTGCTCGGCCTGCGCGGCCCGGCCGATCACCCCTTTATCGGCGAACCGATGGACGCGCCCGGCTATATGCAGCGCTTGCAGATCGATCAGAACTACAGCGCGGTGACCGCCGCCTGCCTGATGATCCGCAAGTCGGTCTACGACCAGGTGGAGGGTATGGACGAGCAGGCGTTCAAGGTTTCCTACAACGATATCGATCTGTGCTTGAAGGTCGGTGCGGCGGGTTATCTCAACGTCTGGACGCCCCATGCCGTGCTGTTGCATGAGGGCAGCGTCAGTCAGAAGAAAGTCGACCCGGCCTCGCTAGAGGCCAAGCGCAAGCGCTTCGCCGGCGAGCAGGACGCCATGTACGCCAAGTGGTTGCCGACGCTGGCCAGCGATCCGGCCTATAACCGCAACCTCTCGTTGAACGGTAAAGGCTTTGAAATCGAACCGGACCCCGGCCTGACGTGGCGGCCGCTGTCCTGGCGGCCGTTACCCGTGATCCTGGCGCACCCGGCCGACCCCTGGGGCTGCGGCAACTACCGCATCATCAAACCCTTCCAGGCCTTGCGCGACGCAGCACTGGTCGATGGCATGCTCTCGGAGGGGTTGTTGCAGGTGGTCGATCTGCAGCGCTACGACCCCGATGTGATAGTGCTGCAGCGGCAGATCGGCGATGAGCGGCTGGAGGCCATGCAGCGTATCAAGCAGTTCTCCCGTGCCTTCAAGGTCTACGAACTGGACGACTACCTGCCCAACTTGCCGATCAAAAGCTTTCACAAGATGCCCAAGGACATCATCAAGTCGATGCGCCGCGGCCTGAGCTATGTCGACCGCTTCGTGGTGTCCACCGCGCCGCTTGCCGATGCACTGTCCGGTTTCCATCCGGATATACGGGTGATCGAGAACCGTTTGCCGGTGCAGTGGTGGCAGGGGCTTTCCAGTCGGCGCCAGCGTGGCAACAAACCCCGCGTGGGATGGGCCGGTGGCATGGGGCACAGAGGCGACCTGGAGTTGATCGCCGATGTGATCCGCGAATTGGCGGGCGAGGTCGAATGGGTGTTCTTCGGCATGTGCCCAGAAAAAATTCGCCCCTACGTGCATGAAATCCATATAGGTGTCGATATAGATGATTACCCCGCGGCGTTGGCTGCTCTGGATCTCGATCTGGCGCTGGCGCCGGTCGAACAGAACCTGTTCAACGACTGCAAGAGCAACCTGCGTCTGCTCGAATACGGCGCCTGTGGTTATCCGGTGATCTGTAGCGATGTGCTGTGCTACCGCGGCGATTTGCCGGTCACCCGGGTGAAGAACCGCTTCAAGGATTGGGTGGATGCGATTCGCATGCACATCACCGATCTGGATGCGACGGCCAGAATGGGCGATGAGCTGCGCGCTCAGGTGATGGATAAGTGGCTGTTGCAGGGGCGCAATGTCGAAGCCTGGCGTGCGGCCTGGTTACCTGACTAGGTTCTGGCGGGTTTGGATGAGCCAGAATGGGCCGCAATGATTGCAAAATGCCTGTCGGAAACTCGGCAAATACGCTTTTTTCCCGCTTTTCCGACGCTAACTATCTGTCGGGAAAGCAGAAAAAAACTTCAAGCAAGTTGCTAAAGCTTCCCAAAGGAGCGCCGATACAAAGTACGAATGCGAACTTAATGGGGCGTCTGAGCAAAAGCAGACCCAAAGCTCGCAGGCTCAGACAAACTAAGTAGCACGGTCCTTTGGAGGCAATTACCATGGCCCTTACAGTCAACACCAACGTAGCGTCCCTCAACACTCAGCGTAACCTGGGGTCTTCATCCAAAGGCCTGGATACTTCGCTGCAGCGTTTGTCCACCGGTTTCCGCATCAACAGCGCTAAAGACGATGCCGCCGGTCTGCAAATCTCCAACCGCCTGACCAGCCAGATCAATGGCTTGAACGTAGCGGTACGTAACTCCAACGACGGTATCTCCCTGTCGCAAACCGCTGAAGGCGCGCTGCAACAGTCCACCGGTTTGCTGCAGCGTATGCGTGACCTCGCTCTGCAATCGGCCAACGGTTCCAACGGCGCCACCGAGCGTGCCGCTCTGCAAGGCGAAGTCGCCCAGCTGCAACAGGAACTGGATCGCATCGCCGACACCACCAGCTTCGGTGGTCGCAAGATCCTCGACGGTACCTTCGGCTCCCAGAGCTTCCAGGTAGGTGCTAACGCCTACGAGACCATCAACGTATCGATCGGCTCCGCCGACGCCAGCCGCATCGGTGTCAACCGTTTCGACAGTTCGGGCGTTGCCGCAGCCGCTTCGGCTTCCGGCTTCAGTGATCTGACCGCTTCCGGCCAGGGCTACCAGGGCGCCAGCGGTACCATCACCGGCAAACTGGGCACTGCGGATTTCACCTACTCCGCAGGCTCCAGCGCTCGTGAAGTTTCCCAGGCGATCAACAGCAAGTCCGACACCACCGGTGTCACCGCTAATGCCCGCACCGTGGCGCAGCTGTCCGGTGTGTCCAGCGGTACCACCTCGTTCACCCTGTACGGCTCGAACAACACCGATGCCAACTCCGGGGTGACCATCTCCGCCAACATCACCGACGCCACCGATCTTTCGGCCCTGGCTGACGCGATCAACAAGGAAACCGGCAGCACCGGTATCGCCGCACGCTCCTTGGGCGACACCATCGAACTGGTCAGCGAGCGTGGCGATGCCGTCATCATCGATGCCTTCCAGGACGGTGCTGCGGATGGCGCAACCCTGCAGTCCTACGACTTCGAGGGAACCGAAACCGGTGATGCAGTCGGCGCGGCGGCAACCATCGCAGCAGCAGGCGGCGCCCGCGCTGACGGTGTGGTTCGTCTCGAAGCGGCGGATGCCTTCTCGATGACCAACCTGGATGCCACCATCGGTACCGATGGCTTCAGTGAGCTGAACTCGGTAGCGGATATCGATATCAGCACCGCCGAAGGCGCACAGAACGCCCTGGGTGTGGTCAACGGTGCGATCTCCAACATCGACAGCCAGCGTGCCCAGCTCGGTGCGGTGCAGAACCGCTTCGAGAACACCATCTCCAACCTGCAGAACATTGCAGAGAACGCCTCGGCTGCCCGCAGCCGGATCCGCGACACCGACTTCGCCGCTGAAACCTCGGAACTGACCAAGAATCAGATCCTGCAGCAAGCCGGTACCGCGATTCTGGCCCAGGCCAACCAGTTGCCACAGGCTGTACTTAGCCTGCTCGGCTAAGGGCAAAAGCGCTAGACTGCGGGGAGAAGGGCTTAGCTCTTCTCCCCGTTCCCTCTTTGTGAG
>CAMPJN010000232.1 GCA_946886875.1 uncultured Pseudomonas sp. | reverse complement strand
GTGTTCACCTCCACCGCCAGCCTGCACGGCGGCCAGGAAACCACCCTGCTGTCGATGATGTTGCCGCTATTGCACCACGGCATGCTGATCGCCGGCCTGCCCTACAGCGAGTCCGCGCTGCTGGAAACCCGCGGCGGCGGTACGCCCTATGGCCCCAGCCACCACGCCGGCGCCGACAGCAAGCGCGCCCTCGACGAACAGGAAATCACCCTGTGCCGCGCACTTGGTCAACGCCTGGCGCAAATCGCCGTGAAATTGGAGCCCAGCCGTGGCTAAAACCGCCAAACCGCTGCCGACGCTCGACTGGCTGCAACCGCGCATCACCCTCAGCCGCGGCCTCAGCTTGCTGAGCTTCTTCGCCCTGGCCGCTGTATTGCTGGCCTGGACACTGCTGTACGCCAATATTCCCGGCACGCTGCTGTGGGTAATCCTCGGCCTGCAGCTGGCACCGCTGTTGCTGCTCGCGCCAGGCCTGATCATGGGCAACGCCCGCGCCCACGCCTGGGCCTGCTTCGTGGTCAACCTGTACTTTATCCAAGGCGTTCTGGCCGCGTTCGATCCCGCCAAAGCGCTGTACGGCTGGCTGCTCGCCGTGCTCAGTTTCAGTCTGTTTTGCGCTGCCCTGATGTACACCCGCTGGCGCTTTCAGTACGACCGCAAGTTGGCTGGGGAAAGTTGAAAACACGCCTGGTGCTGCTGCCCGGTTTGAATGGCAGCAGCGCCCTGTTCGCGCCGCTGTTGGGACATCTGAATCCGTCGCTGGAGGTGCAGACGCTCAGCCTGCCGGCACAGGGCAAGCAGGACTATCAGACCCTGGCCGGCTGCCTGAAACACCAACTCGGCGACCGTCCCTTTGTACTGCTCGGCGAATCGTTCTCCGGGCCGTTGGCTTACCGCCTGGCGCAGGAAAATCCGTCGGGGTTGCGCGGGGTGATTTTCGCCGCTTCGTTTCTCAGCCAGCCGCATCCGCTGCTGGCATTGGCAAAATACCTGCCGCTGCCGAAGGCACTGCTGAGGCAAAGCAGCCTGTTGCGCCTGTTCTGCCTGGATCAATCAGCCAGTGCCGCGCTAATCGAACTGCTGCAGCAGGAGATCGAGGCGCTGCCGCCCGCTCTGCTGCGAGCGCGCCTGGCGAGCCTCAACGCTCTGCACGCCCCCTCAGGTTGCATCAGCCTGCCCGCACTCCAGCTACTGCCGAGCCAGGATCGCCTGGTCACCCGACGCGCCTTGACCAGCCTGCAGAGGCATTGCAGCCAGTTGCAGCGAGTCACCATCGAGGGTCCGCACTTTCTTCTGCAAAGCCAACCCCAGGCCTGTGCACGGGCCATGGAGCGCTTTATCGAAATGCTGTAAGGGAAACATAGAGTGGCTCGGGCCGCGCAGGTTAGCCACCTGCAAACCAGCCCGGCGGCAACCCTGAAGTTGGCGCGGCGTAAGCCATCACACGATGACGGCAACGACCAATCGATCGATGGTCACCAGCCCAATGTCTCTTTGAGAAAAGGAATGGTCAGCTTGCGCTGGGCCTGCAGTGACGCCTGATCCAGACGTTCCAGCAATTCGAAGAGCGAACTCATGCTGCGTTCGCCGCGGGTCAGGATAAAGCGCCCGACATCGTCGCCCAGATGCAGGCCGCGCCTTGAGGCGCGCAGCTGCAGGGCGCGCAGCTTGTCCTCGTCGGACAGCGACTGCAGTTGGAAGACCAGCGCCAAGGTCAGGCGCGACTGTAGATCCGCCAACTGCACCGGCAATTCGCGCGGCGAGGTGCTAGCCGCCAAAAGCAAACGCCGGCCGCTGTCACGCAGGCGATTGAACAGATGGAACAGCGCCTCTTCCCAATCGGCGCGTCCGGCCACAGCATCGAGGTCGTCCAGGCACACCAGTTCGAATTGCTCGAGGTTGTCCAGCAAGGCCGGACCGTATTCCACCACTTCGGCCAGTGGCAGATACACCGCCGGTTCGCCGCGCTGCTCGAAACGTAGGCAGGCTGCCTGCAACAGATGACTGCGGCCCACGCCTTCGGCGCCCCACAGATAAATCAGGCTTTCCGTCCAGCCGGCTTGCGCCTCACACAGGCGCTCGACATAACCGAGCGCCGCGGCATTGGCGCCCGGATAGTAGTTGGCGAAGGTGGCGTCGTCGCGCAGACGCACCCCCAGGGGCAATTGAATAGGTGTCATGCGGGGCTCGGTGGCTCGTCCGAAGCGCTGGGCGGCTCTCCGTAAAGTTCGGAAAGTTTATATAAATCATGCAGATGACGCACTAACACCATGATCACCGCAGCAACCGGCAAGGCCAGCAGCACACCGGTAAAACCAAACAGCTGACCGCCAGCCATGATCGCGAAGATCACCGCCACCGGGTGCAGCCCGATGCGGTCGCCGACCAACCAGGGTGTTAACAGCATGCCTTCGAGCAACTGACCGACCATAAACACCGCGGCTATCGCCAACAGCGGATAGAAGTCGCCACCGAACTGGAACAGCCCCGCCGTAATGGCCGCGCCCAGGCCGACGACCACGCCGAGGTAAGGCACGATACTGGCGAGACCGGCGAGCAGGCCGATCAACAGGCCGAGCTCCAGGCCGATCAGCATCAAACCGCTGGAATACACCACGCCCAATGCCAGCATCACCAACAGTTGCCCACGCAAGAAGGCGCCCAGTACCTCATGGCATTCGCGGGCCAACTTCACCACCAACCCTTCGCGGCTGCGCGGCAGCAGCACACGCAGCCTGGCGACCAACAAGTCCCAGTCGCGCATCAGGTAAAAGCTCACCACTGGCACCAGCAACAAATTGGCCAGCCAGGCCAGCAACGCCAGGCTCGATTTGGTGGCCTGGGAGAGCAGCATGCCGAGAATGTCGGTGGTTTTACCCAGATGCTCGGAAAACGACGCCTTGAGCTGATCGAAACGCCAGAAGCCATCGACCAGACCGAGCTTCATCTGGATCCAGGGCAAGGCGTCGTGCTGCGCCCAGTCGAGCATCTGCGGCGCCAGTTCGTAGAGACGCATCAGCTTCTTGCCCAGCATGGGCACCAACACCAGCAGCATCACCAGCAGAACCAGACTGAACAGCGCGAACACCGCCACCACGCCCCAGGTGCGCGAAAATTTATGGCGTTCGAGGCGATCGACCAAGGGGTCGCCCAGGTAGGCCAGCAATATGCCGACCAGAAACGGTGAGAGAATCGGATGCAGCAGGTATAGCAACCAGCCGAGCAGCAATAGCCCAGCCATCCATAGCCAGCGATTCGAATCGATCATGCTCAACCCTCAGTTGACAACAGCGCCGCTCAGCGCAGGCGTAAAACCAGTTAGCTAACGCCCAAACGATGCCCAAAAAGAAACCGCTGCTTGATCCGCAGCGGTTGTCGGGTAACGCCGGGCAGTTTACCAGCGAAAGCGCAGAACATCGTTACGCGGCAGCACCTGCGGCGCCGAGCCCGCGGCAGCTGGCTCGACCGGGGCCTGACCGGCATCGACTGGCGCAGCCTGATCCGTCACTTCCTGCAGACGCAGCAACGCGAGTTGCGCCCGCAGTTGCTCGGCGCTGGCATTGACTTGATAGAGCAAACGATCGCCTTGCGCCTGCCGCAACTGCGCCCCCATGGGTTCGAGGATGCGCTGCAATTGCGCATAACGGGCCAGATCGACGCCCTGCACTTCCAGGGTCAGGCTTGCGGTCGCGCCCGGCGCCACCATGAAACGCGGTGCGAGCCGTTGGTTGATCGCCAGAAAAATCGCATCGGCCAATGCCGCCTGATCGGCGCCCTGGACGCTGCCCTGCTCACGCTCCTCGCCCAGCCACAGACGCCACTGCGCTTGCCACTGACCATTGTCTTCACGGGCCTGAACCACCAGTAGGGCATCCGCAGCATAGCGTTCGGATGCCGTACGCAAGGCTGCCGGGTCGCTCGCTTCCAGGGTCTCCGGGGTGGCTAGCAACTGCTCGCTCAAATCGCCGATCGGCAAGCGCAACGGCAGACCACGATGCTGCGCGGCCTGGTTCAAAACCTGGGCGCCACTCTGGCCATCGCCGACCAAACCGCCACCACCGGTGCCGTCGTTCAACCACCAGGCCAGAACCGCCGGGCGATTGGCACCCCACAGCGACAAACCGGCCTGACGCAGGCTGCGGTCGGTGCTGATAGGGTCGAAATCGACCAACAGGTTGTCATTGTCGTAGCCGTACTGGCCGACGATCTGCTGGGGGTCTTTGCGCAGCTGTTCCAGCCCGGGGTTTTGCAGCGCCTGGGGATCGCCGGTCAGGCGCAGCACCAAGGTATCCAGCGCACGCAACAAGGCCGCGTCGCGCTCTTCGGGTTGCTGGCTGGCGACCGGCTCGCGCACCTGGTAAAGGTCATTCACCGTGGCCGCGATACTCGGCAAGCTGAACAAGGACAGGCACAGCAGAAACACACGGGCGAGCAAGCGCATAGAGAACTCTCGAAGGATGGACATAACGATCAAACCACGCCACACAGTGGCTCGCGATCCTTTTAACACAGGCAGAAACGGCGCATGGGTGGGCCGTCACAAAATACCTCGTCGCGAAACAGGCGCGGTTCAGAAGCCTCGTACCTTAAACAGCAGCCTGCCCGACGGCAACCTCCGCTCGGGCCGGGTGGTCGCTGCCCTGCAAGCCTGATAAAATCGCGCGCCTTCGCAGACTGGCGGCACGCAAGCCTGTCGGACTTAGCCCAGTGGCTGATCCCGAGATGCTTTACTGCGCCGATGCAATCCGACTTCCCCTTTAAAGGCCTGGATCTATGAGCAAGCAACCCTCCATCAGCTACAAGGACGCAGGTGTAGACATCGACGCCGGCGAAGCCTTGGTCGAGCGCATCAAAAGCGTGGCCAAGCGCACCGCTCGTCCGGAAGTCATGGGTGGCCTGGGCGGCTTCGGCGCCCTTTGCGAGATCCCGGCCGGCTACAAGCAGCCGGTGCTGGTTTCCGGCACCGACGGCGTCGGCACCAAGCTGCGCCTGGCGCTGAACCTGAACAAACACGACAGCATCGGCCAGGATCTGGTCGCCATGTGCGTCAACGACCTGGTGGTGTGTGGCGCCGAGCCGCTGTTCTTCCTCGACTACTACGCCACCGGCAAGCTCAACGTCGACGTAGCCGCCACCGTGGTCACCGGCATCGGCGCCGGTTGCGAACTGGCCGGTTGCTCCCTGGTCGGCGGCGAAACCGCCGAGATGCCGGGCATGTACGAAGGCGAAGACTACGACCTGGCCGGCTTCTGCGTCGGCGTGGTGGAAAAAGCCGAGATCATCGACGGCTCCAAAGTTGCCACTGGCGATGCACTGATCGCCCTGCCGTCTTCCGGCCCACACTCCAACGGCTACTCGCTGATCCGCAAGATCATCGAGGTTTCCGGTACCGATATCGAAGCCACCCAGATCGACGGCAAGCCGATGGCCGACCTGCTGATGGCGCCGACGCGTATCTACGTCAAACCGCTGCTCAAGCTGATCAAGGACACCGGCGCGGTCAAAGCCATGGCCCATATCACTGGCGGCGGCCTGCTCGACAATATCCCGCGGGTGCTGCCGCAAGGCGCCCAGGCCGTGGTCGACGTCGCCAGCTGGACCCGCCCGGCGGTGTTCGACTGGCTGCAACAGGCCGGCAACGTCGACGAGCACGAGATGCACCGCGTACTCAACTGCGGCGTCGGCATGGTTATCTGTGTCGCCCAGGACCAGGTCGAAATCGCCCTGCAAACCCTGCGCGATGCCGGCGAGCAACCTTGGGTGATCGGCCAGATCGCCGCAGCCGCCGAGGGCGCCGCCCAGGTCGTACTGAACAACCTGAAAAGCCACTGATGGCGAACGTCTGCAATGTAGTGGTGCTGATCTCGGGCTCCGGCAGCAACCTGCAGGCATTGATCGACAGCATCCAGACCAGTGCCGACGCTTCCGCGAGCAGCCCGGCACGCATCTGCGCGGTGATATCCAACCGCGCCGATGCCTATGGCCTGCAACGCGCACAGCAGGCGGGCATCGCCACCCAGGTGCTCGACCACAAGCAGTTCGACGACCGCGAAGCCTTCGATACCGCCCTGGCCCAAGCCATCGATAGCTACGAACCGCAGCTGGTGATACTCGCCGGGTTTATGCGCATCCTCAGCGCCGGCTTCGTCCGTCACTACGCCGGGCAGCTGTTGAATATCCATCCCTCGCTATTGCCCAAGTACAAGGGCCTGCATACGCATCAGCGAGCGCTGGAGGCCGGCGACAGCGAGCACGGCTGCAGCGTGCACTTCGTCACCGAGGAACTCGATGGTGGCCCTCTGGTCATACAGGCA
>CAMPJN010000231.1 GCA_946886875.1 uncultured Pseudomonas sp. | reverse complement strand
GCTGATCGAAGGGCTGGTCGCCGGGGTCATGGCGCGCAACAAGGAAGCGGTGCAATTGGCCGCCGAATTGACCGAAAGCGTGATGTCCTACCTGCATATGCCGAACGCGACGCAAAGCCCGCGCAAGGCAAACAAGCGCCGCACCGCACTGCCACCACGCACACAGTAACCAAGGGTCGTTCGCTCCCGCTTCATGCCTTGAGGACCGCCGATGACCGCCCGCACCCTGTTGCTCACCGCCCTGGCCATGCTCGCCTTCGCCGGCAACTCGCTGCTGTGTCGCCTGGCCCTGCGCGATGGCGATATCGATGCCGCCAGCTTCACCAGCGTGCGCATCGTCAGCGGCGCCCTGACCCTGTGGCTGCTGCTTAGCCTGCGCCGCAGCGGTGCGCCGAGCGCCGGCAGCTGGCCGGCCGCCGCCGCGTTGTTCGCTTATGCCGCGGCCTTCTCCTTCGCCTATAACAGCCTGGATGCCGGAATGGGCGCGCTGCTGCTATTCGGTTCGGTGCAGATCAGCATGCTGCTGTGGGGCTTTTATCGCGGCGAGCGCCTGAGCCGGTTGAGCGCCGCCGGCCTGGCGGTCGCCCTCGTCGGCCTGCTGGCGTTGTTGCTGCCGGGCGCCAGTGCACCGGCAATCGGCGGCGCGCTGCTGATGGTCGTCGCGGGTGCGGCCTGGGGTGCCTATTCGCTGCTTGGCCGTGGGATCGCCGATCCGCTGGCGGCCACTGCCGGCAACTTTTTAAGGGCGATTCCAATGGCGCTGGCGGTAAGCCTGCTGCTGCTCGACCGCGCGACCTGGAACCACAGCGGGGTGATCTACGCCCTGCTGTCCGGCGCCGTGACCTCGGGCGTCGGCTATTTCATCTGGTACGCCGCGCTGGCGGGTTTGAAATCCTTCCAGGCCGCCAGCGTGCAACTCAGCGTGCCGATCATCGCCGCTCTGGCCGGCGTCCTGTTGTTGGACGAAGCCTTGAGCCTGCGCCTGGTCTTCAGCTCTATCGCGGTGCTCGGCGGCATCGCCTTGATCCTCTGCGCCAGGCAACGCGCTTGAAGCGCCGCGGCCGGAGCTGAATCAAACCCGCGGCGCCGTTGTCCTCTATGCTGTGACCATCAATAAAAACGGAGTCCGGCATGCAGTCCATTCGCCTTGTTCGTATCCTGTTCGCCAGCCTGCTATTGGCCAGCCTCGTCGCCTGCAGCACCTTCGCCCCCCGCGACCCGCTGCATATCGACCTGGTCGGCCTCGAGCCGCTGCCGGGCGAAGGTCTGGAGATGCGCTTCGCGGTGAAATTGCGGATTCAAAACCCCAACGACCAGGCCATCGCCTACAACGGCGTGGCTTTACAGCTGGAGATCAACAATCAACCGCTGGCCAGCGGCGTCAGCGACCAACGCGGCCAGGTGCCGCGCTTCGGCGAAGCGTTGATCAGCGTGCCGGTGACCATCTCGGCCTATTCGGCCATGCGCCAGGCCTGGGGCGTCGCCGGCTACACCCCGGGCCTGGGGCTGCCCTACGAACTGAGCGGCAAGCTCGCCGGCGGCCTGTTCGGCAGCGCGCGCTTTACCGACAGCGGCACCCTGAAATGGCCGGAGCCGCGACCGCTGCAGCAATAGACCGCGGAAACGACGGGGTCGTAATGGGTAGGGTGCGCCGTGCGCACCGGAAATCTGCGCCGACGCAGGTGCCGCGGCGCACCTTACGAAGCAGCGCCGAATGCAGCCCGCCGTGTTGCTTGCGTACTCAGGACGTCGGTACTTTCTCACCTGGCGCTTTACCTTCGCGGGAAAGGTGTTCGATCACCGCATTCAACTCGGCGCCGAGCAGCAGAACCGCCGCCGAGATGTACAGATACAGGAGAAAAATGATGATCGCGCCGATGCTGCCGTACATGGCGTCGTAGGCCGCGAAGTTCTGTGCGTAGTAGCCAAAACCCAGGGAGGCACTGATCCACACCAGCACCGCGAGCACCGAACCCGGGGTGATAAAGCGGAACTCCTGCTCGACGTTCGGCGCCACGTAGTACACCACCGCCACCGTCGACATCAGCAAAAACACCGCGATCGGCCAGCGCAACCAGGCCCAGAGCAGCACGACCAGGTACTCGATGCCGAAATACTGCGCCAGCCAGCTCATCCACTGCGGCCCCACCACCATAAAGCCGGCCGCCAACAGCAGCATGACGGCGGCGGCCAGCGTGTAGATCAGCGACAGCGGAAAACGCTTCCAGACCGGGCGGGCCTCTGTCACGCCGTAGGCCTTGTTGGTCGCGTCCATGATCAGACGCACCGCAGCCGATGCGGTCCACAGCGCCACCAGACTCCCCGCGGAGAACAGCCCGATCTTCTGCTTCTGCAACTGTTCGATCACCGTATCGATCAACTCCATCGCCTCCTGCGGCAACATCAGCGCGGCCTGCTGACGCAGCCAGTCGAGGAACGGCTGCAGGTCCAGCACGCCGATCAGCGCGACCATGAACAACAGGAAGGGAAACAACGAAAAGAACATCTGAAACGCCAATGCGGCGGCATACACAGACAGATCGTCGCGGACGAAATCGACCACCGTGCGCTTAACCACGGTGCCCATATGGATGCCCTTCAACTCCGGAAAAAACATGCCCCCTCCAACCGCGCAGCCCACCGGGCCTATAGCGCTTGGAGCGGGACAGTGCCCCTGAGTTCAGGCCATATATGGCCGCCGTGAGCTGCCGCACCAGCAGGGAATAACCCTGCGAACAGCGCGCCGCCTGGGGCGGCACTCGGTTTTACACAAGCTTTACATCCGCCTCGGGGAAATTTGCTTCGTTTCGCAGTCAAAGGTTGTAACCGGCTAGTGCCGTCAACCTGCAGGAGTTTTGCCCATGATTGGCCGTCTTCCTTTGTTGGCTGTGCTTGTTGCCAGCCTGACGCTGGCTGGCCAGGCCGCCGCCCATGGTTCGAACAAAGAGGCCGTGATCGCCGGTGCGGTGGTCGGGGCCGTGGTCGGTGGTGTGCTGGCCGGTGGTCGTTACGACCCGCACCCGGTGTATATCGAGCCGCGGGTGGTTTACGAGCCCTACCCCGTGTACTACGAACGGCGCCCGCTGTACCGCTCACATTCGGTGGTGATAGTTCCGCGCCATCACTACAAATCACGCCACTACAAGCATCACCGTCATCACCGTCATCACCGGCGCTCATCACGCTGGTAACCCCCGCAGCAAGTCTGGTATTGCCGGGTCAAGGCCGACGCACAGCGGCCTTGATCTGGTGCGGCGTGCCCTTGACCGCCATTGGCGGATAAAAACCCTATATAATCCGCGGCTTTTATGAAAACCGACCCGAGGATTACGCGTGAGCACCTTGCCACCCTGCCCCAAATGCAATTCCGAATACACCTATGAAGACGGCCAAATGCTGATCTGCCCGGAATGCGCCCATGAGTGGTCGGCCAATGGCGCGGCCGACGCGTCTGCCGAGGACGACAAGGTGATCAAGGACTCGGTGGGCAATGTGCTGCAGGACGGCGACACCATCACCGTGATCAAAGACCTCAAGGTCAAAGGCTCCTCGCTGGTGGTCAAGGTCGGTACCAAGGTCAAGGGCATCCGCCTGTGCGATGGCGACCACGACATCGACTGCAAGATCGACGGCATAGGCGCGATGAAGCTCAAGTCCGAGTTCGTGCGCAAGGTCTGAAGCCCCTCTGTGACGCCCCAAGCCCCGGCCTGAAAACCAGGGCTTGTTGATTGCGTGGCCTGTATATCGTTGGGCTTCGCAAGCTCAGCGCCAACCTACGCAGCGCACCATGCAGACGAGCGGCGCCCTTCCTCCCGGCACAATCGCAACGAAGCGCGGCCACTTGGCTAAGCTCAAGGTGCACGCTCGTCGATAGCGGGCAAACTCCCTTGCATGATCGTCGGAGGGCCGCAATGCGCAATCTGCTGATCTATTTGCTCCTGGCCTTGAGCCCGCTGTTGTACGCGCGGGAGTGGCAAGTCGTCGGCGATGAACAGTTCGCACCCTACAGTTTCGTCGGCGCGGACGACGACGCGCCCCAAGGGCTGGATGTCGAGCTGATCAGTGCGGTGCTGCATGAGGCGAAGATCCCGTTCGTGCTACGCCTGTACCCCTGGGAACGGGTCAAGCACATGCTAGAACGCGGCGATGCGGACATGGCCTTTCAATTCGCCGGCACCCCGGAACGCATGTTGCAGTACGAACTGGCCGGCCCGATCCGCACCGGTTCGACGGTTTTTATGACCAGCTACAAAACCGCACTGCAAGACTGGCAAACGCTGCAGGATCTGTCGCCTTATGTGATCGGCCAGGTCAGGGGCTACGCCTACGAATCGGCATTCGATAAAGCCGACCTATCCCGCGATACCAGCGCGCAGAACCCACGGCAGTTGGTATCCATGCTGCTGGCCGGGCGCATCGACATCATCATCGGCGACCGCACCCAGTTGATGTATTTCGTGCGTGAGCAACGCGCCGAGCAGAACGTGCGTATCTTGCCGCGGCCCCTGGTGGAAATGCCGCGCTACGTGGCGTTCGGCAAACACGACAGCGAACGCGCCAAGCTGTTCAGCAGCGCCTTGCTGCGCCTGCAACGCAGCGGCGAGTACGAGCAGATTCTGCAGCGCTGGCACTGAGCCTCACTGCACCGGCAGGAAATTCAGAAACAACAGGCCCTGGGCGTAGTTCACACCGATGCGCCGGTAGCGCTCGTCCAGCACATCGGTCAACAGGTCCAGGCGCGCGACTATCTTGCCGAACTCCACGGCGTAACTGAGGTTACGCCCGTCTGCGGAAATCTCATTGGACAGCAGCCAGGGATTGCCCGCCTCGTCACGGCGGTTGGCGAGCATCCAGGCGGCTATTTCGATATTGCGTGCGGCGTTGTGGATAAATTGCGCATCCAGCGAATCGATCAGGTAGAACTCGGTGCGCCCGCCATGGGCGGCGATCAGCATGCTGCCCAGGGCATAGATAAAGGCGCCAACCCGGTCACCCTGGTAGTCGGCGCTCAGCGCATAGCCGAGGGCGGCGACATCGGTGCGTCCACCCAATTCGGCGAGCGGCCGGCTCTCCTCGATCGCCCGGTGTACCGCCTGGGCAGCCGCCTGGCGATCCGCCAGCCCGGTTTTGCGCCACTCTCGCGGGTTGCGCAGGTAAAGCTTGTCGAGCAGGCGGTACAGACTGTTGAGGTTGTTGCGCATACCGAGGGTGGCCATGCGGTCGGCATGGCTTTGCAGGAATTCGCTGGGTTTGATCGGGCTGCGGTTGTCGACGATCGATTGGTGGTCCTGGCGGCTGGCGCAACCGCCGAGACCAAGCACCAACAGCACGATCAGCAGCCACTGGCCGATGCGCCCAGACCCAGTCGGCAAACCCGGTGCGCGGCGCCGGGAAAGCGGCCCAAATGCAGCCCTTTTCAGCATGAGTTCGCGACCATCCACTTCGCTGTGATGGTGTAACGCTAGCAACAAAATCCGTATGGGGTGAGTTTTCTGCCCGAAAGCATGACCTGTAGCGCAATCAACAACCTAGGTGCGAGTCTTAATGCCGGCTCGTAAATAGCCAAGCCGCGCACAATCACCGGCGGAAAACCGCGAAATCGTCCGAGAAACAGCCCAATCTAGAGCGGCTGCCGCTATGATGCGCAACTTTTTGCGCAGACCTAGTCATGACCCGCCTGTTCGCCCTGCTGTGCCTGTTGTTCGCCCTGCCCGTCGCCGCTGATGCCCCACGCACCTTCGCCGCTGCCAAGAAGGTCGCCTGGACTCTGTATGCCGAACGGCCGAATACCTTCTATTGCGGCTGCGCCTACAACGGCAACCGGGTCGACCTCGGCAGTTGCGGTTACAGCCCGCGCAAGCAATTGCGCCGCGCCCAGCGGGTGGAGTGGGAGCACGTGGTGCCGGCCTGGGTGATCGGTCATCAGCGCCAATGCTGGCAAAATGGCGGGCGCAAGAACTGCACCCGCAACGACCCGGTGTTCAAGGCCGCCGAAGCCGACCTGCATAATCTGGTGCCGAGCATCGGCGAGGTCAACGGCGACCGCTCCAACTACGCCCTCGGCATGCTCGGCGAAAAACCCTCGCAATACGGCGCCTGCCCCATGGTGGTGAACTTCAAGGCGAAAACCGCGATGCCGCCGGAAGGCTCTCGCGGCGCCTCGGCGCGCATCTATTTGTATATGGCCGACCACTACAAACTGCGCCTGTCCAAGCAGGATCGTCGCACCTACGAAGCCTGGAACCGCCTCTATCCGGTCAGTGAATGGGAGCGCTGGCGCAACCAGAAAGTCGGCTGCGTGATGGGCCACGGCAACCCCTATGTCGG
>CAMPJN010000230.1 GCA_946886875.1 uncultured Pseudomonas sp. | reverse complement strand
GTGCTGGCGACCAATATCGCCGAGACCAGCCTGACCATCGACGGCGTGCGCGTGGTGGTGGACGCCGGGCTGGCGCGGGTGCCGCGTTTCGATCCGGGCAGCGGCATGACCCGCCTGGAGACGCTGCGCATTTCCCGCGCCTCGGCGATTCAGCGTGCTGGTCGCGCCGGGCGCTTGCAGCCGGGCGCCTGTTACCGCCTGTGGTCCCAGGCGCAGCACGAACAACTCTCGGCCTATGGCGCGGCGGAAATCCTCCAGGCCGATCTGGCCGGCCTAGCCCTGCAACTGGCGCGCTGGGGCGTGACCCCGGACGAACTGATCTGGCTCGACCCGCCGCCCGCGGCGGCCTATGCCCAGGCCCGCGATCTGCTGACACACCTCGGCGCTCTGGACGAACGCGGCGCGCTTAGCGAACACGGCCGCGCCATGGCCGAATTGCCGGCGCATCCGCGTATCGCCCATCTGTTGCTGCGCGGCCAGGCCCTGGGTTTGGCGGAGCTGGCCTGCAATCTGGCTGCGCTGCTCGGCGAACGGGACATCCTGCGTGGCGCAGGTGCGGATTTGCACAGCCGCATCGCCTTGCTCAGCGGTGAGAGCAAAGCCGGTCGTGGCGCCCAAGCTGGCGTTCAACGAGCGCGGCAACTGGCCCGACAATTTCAGGGTTATCTCAAACGCAGCCCCGCGAGCACGCCGGTGGCCGACCCCGAGCATCCGCGCTGGCTCGGCGCCTTGCTGGCGTTCGCCTACCCGGATCGGGTCGCCCAGCAACGCCGCGACGGTGGCGCCGAATACCGTTTGGCCAATGGCCGCGCCGCGCTGTTCGCCGAGGCCGATGCGCTGATGAAACACCAATGGCTGGTGCTGGCTGACCTCGGCAGCCGCCAGGGCCAGCGCGAGGAGCGCATCTATCTGGCTGCCGACCTCGATCCGCAGCTGTTCGAGACGGTGCTGGCCGAGCAGATCAGCGTGCGCGAGGAACTGGAGTGGGATGAGCGCGAAGGCGTATTGCGCGCCGAGCGCCAACGCCGTTTGGGCGAGTTGGTGCTCAGCCGCGAACCGCTCAGCGGCCTGGATGAGACGACGCGCAGCCGCGCCTTGCTTGGCCTGGTCCGGCGCAAAGGCCTGGCGCTGTTGCCCTGGACCCCGGAACTGCGCCAGTGGCAGGCGCGCGTGGCCTTGCTGCGCGGGCTCGATCTGCAAGCCCAAGGCCATAGCGACTGGCCGGATGTCGGCGATGCGGCCCTGCTGCAATCCCTGGAGGACTGGCTGCAACCCTATCTGGGCCGGGTCAGCCGGCTCAGCCATTTCGCCAATCTCGATTTGCCCAGCATCCTCCAGGGCGTGCTGCCCTGGCCGCTGCCGCAGCGCCTGGACGAGCTGGCGCCGCGCAGCCTGCAGGTGCCGTCCGGCTCGCGCATCACTCTGGACTACAACGAACAACCGCCGGTATTGGCGGTGCGCCTGCAGGAGCTGTTCGGCCTGGCCGACACCCCGCGTATTGCCGGCGGCCGCCAGGTGGTCAAGTTGCACCTGTTGTCGCCGGCGCGGCGGCCGGTGCAGGTGACCCAGGATCTGGCCAACTTCTGGCGCAGCACCTATGCCGAGGTGAAGAAGGATTTGAAGGGGCGCTATCCCAAGCACTACTGGCCCGACGACCCGCTGATCGCCGAGCCCACGGCGCGGGCCAAGCCGCGTAAATGACCGGCCTGCTCAGGGCCGCGGGCTGGCCAGTTCGGCAATGGCCTGATTGATCTTGTTCAGGCTCTGTTGGGATACCTGCTTGCTGCACCACAGATGACGCTGGCCGCCGGCGGGGCTGTCGCTGAAACGAATGTATTTGAAGTCGCCCGGTTCGAATTCGGATTGGCGGATCAGCTCGCTGGCCTCTTCCTCGGCGATAAACAAGTAGTCGGCGCGGTCGAGGGCAATCATCCGCAGCATATTGATGTTTTCCACCGTGGTTTTCATGCGCCGGGGATCGAGCTGGTGAATAAGCCCATCGATATATTCGCCGTAGGAGTAGCCGTCCTTGACCAGTAGGCGCAATTCTCGATTCTGCAACACCTGCTCCAGGCTGCTGCCGCTGTCGATATTGATATTGCTGAACAGCGCCAGGCCGATGGTTGGTTTGTCCTGGTACAGGGGGAGGGAATAGTTACCGATCAGCTCGCGCTGGGGGTTCTTGAACCAGCCGACCATGCAGTCCGCGCCGGCGTTCTTTTCGAGCAGCTGGATCTGCCTGTTGGATGGGGTTTTCTCCCATTTGAAGGCGATACCGGCGCGGCGCAGGGCTTGCTCGGCCGGGGTGGCAGTGAGGCCGGCGATGTCGCCGTTGTCCAGGGTTTGCAGATAGGGCGCGCGTTCGTTGTAGTGCAGGGTGATCAGCTCGTTAGCCTGGGCGGCGGTCGCGACGCCAAGGAGCATTGCCGAGAGCCAGTTGGCAGTGCTGGTCAAGCGCTTTTGCTTTTGGGCCATCTCTGCGGCCTCCGTCCTGTTCTGCTGTAACAGCTTCAGCCTAGCAGGTGACCGGCGAATGGCATCCGCGCTCAATCCAGACGCAGGTCCTCGCCGTCGGCCTGCAATTGCTCGTAGGCGCGGTCCAGCGCGTCGCGCAGGGCTTCGGCATTGGGCGCTTTGTTGGAGATGATCATCTTGGCCGTCAGCCGCTGCAGTATCTGGTGCGGCACCGCGGCTATGCCGAGCCGTCGGCTGGCCTGTTCGACCGGAACCGGGTAATCGAGGAGGAAGTCGCCGCGGTGGCGCTGGAGCATTTCCAGGGCGGCGCCGTGACTGCTGGTGCGGTGGATTCGCACCTTCAGCGCCGGGTCTTGCAGCCAGTCGCTGTAGGGCTTCCAGTAGGTGTAGCCGCTGATCACGATGACGCCGCGCCCGGCCAGATCCTCTGGCAGTCTGGGTGGTGGCATATCCGGGCGGCGGTAAAGCGCCAGGTCGATTTCGCCGAGCACGTTGCGGCTTTCCAGTACGTGAGCGCGCAGTTCTTCCTTGCCGGTCGCGCCCGGCCAGAGGTGCACGCTGCCATCGCGCAGGCCGGCATACAGGCGCGCGCCGGGCAGGCCGCGGAATTCACCGCGATAGCCGGCCTTATCCAGCAGGCGCTGCATCAGTTCCAGGGTGGCGCCGCGCGGGCGACCTGTGGCGTCGGTGTAGGTGTAAGGCGGAAACTCGTAATAGCCGACCTTGACCAGCGGCGCGAGGGGCATAGGCGCGTCCTGGGCGAGGCTCGGCCCGCAGAGCAGGGCGCTGCAAAGCGAAAGGCAGAAAACTAGTCGCATGGGTTACCGCGGCAGCAGTGCCGTTATTTTTATGGGGGTGCGCTGACGCAGGGGCGGGAATGTTGCGGCGCTAGTGGCATTTTGTCCAGTTAAGCGGCGATGGGCCTGGGGCAACGACGCGATCAGGGCAGCCGCAGATCTGCGCCAGCGGCCTGCAATTCCTGGTAGGCGCGGTCGAGGGCATCGCGCAGGGTCTCGGCGTTCGGTGCCTGACGGGAGACGATCAGCTTCAGCGGGATGCGCTGCAACTGCAGAAACGGTAATTCGCTCATGCCCAACCGTCGCAGGGCTTGTTCGACCGGGGTTTGGTAGTCGAGGAGAAAATCGCCGCGCCGGCGCTGCAGCATCTCCAGTGCGGCGGTATGGGTGCTGGTGCGATGGCGTTCGATACCTAGCGCCGGGTCGTCGAGCATCTCGTTGACCGGCTGCCAGTAGGTGTAGCCACTGATCATGATCACTCCGCGGCCTCTGAGGTCTTCGGGCAGACGCGGCAGTTGGGTGTCGCGGCGGAAATACAGGTTGAGCACGATCTCGCCGAGCCGGGTACGGGTTTCCAGGGTGTGTTCGGCCAGTTCGGGTTTACCCGGCGCGCCCGGCCAGATATGTACGCTGCCATCGTGCAGTGCGCTGTACAGCCGCGCGCTGGGGTAGGAGCGCGTCTCCACGGTATAGCCGGCATGACGCAACAGGCGCTCGGTCAGCTCCAGGATCGCGCCTTGCGGGCGGCCCTGGCTGTCGCTGTAGGAGTACGGCGGAAACTCGTAAAAGCCCACCTGTATCGGCACAGGTTGAGCATGGCCATGGGGGGACAGCAGCGTGGCCATCAGCAGCAGAAATAAATGTAGTCGCATCAATTGGTTAGCAGCTCTTTGGCCGTTCTATCAAATAGATTTCGATATGCTGCAATGAGCATGGCGAAATGCCAGTGAGTTTGTCCAGAGAGATTTGTCCGGCTGTCAGTCGGGCAGTTCGAGGGGCGGTAAAAGCAGGCGGGCGGTCAGCGGTAAATGGTCGGATATCCCTTGGGTGTCGTGTTGACGTACGTAAGCCTCCAGCGGAATCAGTGCCGGGCTATGCAGCAGGTAATCGAGCGTGTGCGGGCGGGCGGAGCCCTGAGGGCGGTAGCTGTGCCAGCGGGCCTGATCAGCGGCGTCGCTGTGCTGCCGGCTGGGGATCATCGGGTACAGCGCGGCGAGCTGTTGCAGCGGGCTGTCGGGCGCGTGGCCACGGCGTTGCTCATCGTTCAGCCGTTGATACTGACCCGGCGGCAGCGCATTGAAGTCGCCGCCGAGCAGCCAGTGGTGTCGCGCCACTTGCTGCTCGGCCAGCAGCGTGGCGGTGGCGTTTAGTTGCTGGCGCTGGATGTCGTCGCCCGGCGTGAAAGCATCCAGTTGGGTATTGATCGCCACCAGGGTGCCGCCGCTGCGCATCGGCAGATAGCTGACCAGCAGTGCGCGTTTTACCGGCCGGCTCCACAGCCCGTTCGGCGCCTGCGGCAGTTGCAGGCGTTCGGCGCGCTCGATGCGGTAACGGCTGAGCACGCCGAGTTTCATCCCGGCATTGGCGAAAGCGCCCGGGTAGGGGAGAAAGCCGGCTTTCCAGTAGAACGCCTGGGTGCTGCAGGGGTAGAGGTCGCTCAGACGCTCCTGCAACAGCGCCAGTTGGTCCTGATAGCCGCTGACTTCTGCGCCATCGTGCAGCCCTTGCAGCAACACGATGTCGGCCTGTTCGTCGCGCAATACCCGCACGGTTTCTTCCAGGGTCGCGGCCAGGGCGGCGCTGCCGGGGCGCCGTTGTGGCGCGCGGCCATCGGCCGGGGCGGAGACGGCCAGCGATTGCAGGTTCCAGGTCAACACCTTCAAGGCCTGGCCCGGCTGCACGATGGCGGCCCGGGCGCGGCAGTTCACCACGGCGTCTTGCTGCGCCGGCGGTTGCCAGGTCAGACGGTAAGCCAACAGCATCAGGCCGGCGGCCAGTAGCGGCAATACCAGCAGGCCGATGCGCCAGGGGCGAGCTAAGGTCATGACGGGCGTGGCCTTGAGAGGGTGTGAACTATGCTGAGAGGACCGAGCATACCCGAGGAGCCGCCATGACCGAACCTTTGATCGCCCAACGTGGGCCTTATGCGCTACAAGTGCAGGCCGGGCAGGACTACTTCTGGTGCCGCTGCGGGCGTAGCGCGACCCAGCCGCTGTGCGATGGCAGCCATAAAGGCACTGGGATAAATCCGCTCAAATACCGAGCCGAGGAGAACACCACCCTGTATTTTTGCGGCTGCAAGCACACGGCCACGGCTCCCTGTTGCGATGGCAGCCATAACAGGCTGTAGTAGGCATCGTTATTGTGCGTGGACGAAAAGTCCGGCTTCCTAAGACCCCGTCAGGCAAATGAGGTCGGTATGTATCGCAAGGTTTTCGCCAATAAAGTATTCGATCGCAAGGTGGTGCTGATTACCGGCGGTTGCGCCGGTATCGGCCGCGCCCTGGCCATGCGCCTGGCCCAGGCCGGGGCGCGTCTGGTAATTCTGGATTTGCAGCAGCAGGCCCTCGACAGCCTGGTGCAGCACCTGGCCGACCATCACAACGCCGAAGCCCTGGGGTTGTTGTGCGATGTTGCTGACGCCGCCGCGGTGCAGCGCGCGGTGGCCCTGGCGGTGGAGCGTTTCGGCGGCATCGATGTGCTGGTCAATAACGCCGGCATCACCCACCGCAGCAATTTTGCCGATACCGATCTCGCGGTGTTCCAGCGGATCATGGCGGTCAACTATTTCGGCGCGCTGCACTGTACCAAGGCGGCCTTGCCCAGCCTGATCGCCCGGGGCGGGCAGATCATCGTGCTCAGTTCGCTGTCGGGCTTCGCGCCCTTGCTCTATCGCAGCGCCTACAACGCCAGCAAGCATGCCCTGCACGGCTTGTTCGAAACCCTGCGCTACGAGCTGAAAGGCTCGGGGGTCAACGTGATGCTGGTGTGCCCCGGCTTTACCGCCACCGACCTGCGCAAGAACGCCCTGGTCGGCGATGGCTCGGTGGCCGCGCA
>CAMPJN010000229.1 GCA_946886875.1 uncultured Pseudomonas sp. | reverse complement strand
CCGAGAATCGCGCTGCTCATCAGCAGGCCGACGCCGGTGGCATCGAAGCCGCGCATGCTGGCATACACCGGCGCCATCGCCCAGAACGCGCTCAAGGCCAGGCCGGAAAGGCCTGCGGCGGCAATCGCCACGGGCGCGACGCCGACGATCTGACGCAGATTGGTGTGCATGGTGTCCGGCACGCTGGGCTGGATCTGCCGGGTCAGGGTGATCGGCATCAAGGCGGCGCTGATCAGGATCGCGGCAACTGCGAACAGCAGAAAGTCGGTGGGTTCGGCGAGCCCGAGCAGCTGCTGCGCCGCCGCCAGGGCGCCGAGGTTGACCACCATGTACAGCGCGAACACCTGGCCGCGCTTGCCATCCGGTACCTGGGCGTTGAGCCAGCTTTCGATCACCATATACAGCCCGACCAGCGCCAAGCCGTACAGCACGCGCAAAAACAGCCAGGCCCAGGGATTGATCAGGAGCAAATGGAGCAGGGCGGTGATTGCGGCCAACGCGGCGCAAAAGGCAAACGCACGGATATGCCCAACGCGACGAACCAGCGG
Source organism: uncultured Pseudomonas sp. (assembly GCA_946886875.1). Next base: position 5,810 of record CAMPJN010000229.1, on the reverse strand, counting down.
AATCGCCAGCCAGGTGCCAAGGAGAAAACCGACGAAGTACCCGGACATGATCAGTCCGAGCATCCCGGTGGAGTAGCCTTCGGCGACGCCACGCAGGGTCAGTAGGGTGTTGAGCAGACCATTGCCGAGGAGGAGCAAAGCAACCCCACCGAGCAACGAGCTGATAGGGGCAATCAGGGACCACATGGCGAACTACCCTAGGGAACTATCGCTTCGATAGCAAGCCTTAAGCGCGCCGGGTGGGGTAGGGGTTGTTGGTTAAGTATTTGAATTAAAACAATTATTTTATATATAAACCCAGATTGATTTATTTTGCGGAGGTTATGCCTCTGGGTTGCGTGGAAGGTGCCGTGTTGTCACCGGCTGCAGCGATTTCAGCGCGGGAAACTGGCGATGGCCAATGCCGTTGATGCGCGCTATTTGGGCGTTTATCGCGTCGCGGTCGATGAGTTCGGCGAGGCTGCGGTCGGCCGCTTCGAGCACGCTACAGACATGCTGTCGCAGTTCGAGTTGCCGGTCGCTGTGCCGTGCCTCGTGAAGCAGATTCTTGAACGCCTGCAACAGTGTGCCAAGGACCAGGACATCGCCCGCGGCATAGTTGCGAATCGGCCCGTAGACTAGCAGCAGTAGCTCTGTGAATGGCAACTCGCAGTAAAACAGGCGCGGCGCCTGATCTCGCAAAGGCGCCATATCCCAGTCGGGTAACGCCATGCGCTTGACCATCAATACGCTGAGCAGGTCGATCGCCTTGATCGCGGTACCTGGATCGTTGATTCCCGGGCTGAGCGCTTTCACTGCTATTTCCGAAATCTGCTTGCAGCCAAAGAAATAGTTGGAACCGACGTATTCCTCAATAAAGAAATCGAAGCAATCGAGTAGTTCTTCCCGGACTGACTCTTCGACTTCTCGGTCGAGTTTGAACAGCGGGTGGCCGGCCACTACGAAGAAGCCGCGATGCACCTGTAGCGTCATGTGCAATTGGTGTTTGCAAAGCAACTGATTGAGTAGCGTGGTGTTCAGTTCCTTGAAGTAACCGTTGCGCGCCGAGCAGGTCACCGGCCATGCCTGATCGGTCGGCCAACTGAGCGGTGTGGAGCAGTTCGCATGCTTGTCGGCGTGCGCTTCGAGCTTGTGCTCGGTGGTATGGAAGATCGACGTGAGGATGTGTTCGACCTGGATCGATTGGGAAATCGAGCGGATGAAATAGACGAACAAACCCAGGCAGCCGATGCCGAGCACCAAAGCGATCAGTACGCCCAGGCTGGGCACGCGATCGGCGCTGCCCTGTTCGATGGTGGTGGTCAGCAACCAGGCATAGAGAATGGTGCCGACGTACACGCCGAGCGTCTTCTGGTGGCTCTTGCTGCTCACCAGACCGGGGATCAGGCGCGGCGAGAGCGCCGAGGAGGCGTTATTCAATACCACCATCACCATGGAAAAGCTGAACACCATCAGCGAGATGATTCCGGCGACCACGGTACCGAGAATCAGCCGGGCGTTTTCCGCATCGCGTACCAGGCCGACCTCGACGCGGGCTTTCAGCGCCATCAGCCAGGGTTGGTATTCGAGCGAAATACTCAGCAAGCACAGCACGAGAAAGCCCAGCGCTATCAACGATGGGTAGAACGCCAGACTGTGGAGGGTGCGCTGATAGGCGCGAAACAGAATGTTCGACGGCTTGGTCACTGGCTGCTCTGACAAGGGTGTGAGGGTTGGACAACAGTAGCAGTCATTTGATTGATAGCGGGCATCTGACCCGGAACCGGGTGGTCCGGCTGGTAGTGCCCAGGGGGTACTGGCCGATCGGTCAGGTTGTCAGCGTCTGGCCTTGTTAGCGGATGATCTTGCTGGCATCTTGCGCAGCTTCATTCACAAGGATGTTGTAATGAAATCTATAGCAATCGCCGCCACACCTCCGTTTCATTCCAATAGCGTCGAAGGGGCTTTGCCTTTCCGCGCTTTCAACGATCTCACCCTCAGTATCGACGGCCAAGCCGAAACCGACACCCAGCTCCTGGCCTTGGCCGGTTACCTGGTGCGTCAGGTTCTGGCCGACCTGTATCCCGAGCGGGTGCGCCGGGCGCAGGATGTCGAGCCCCTGCTGGTCGACCTCAAGGCCCATGTGCGTCTGGATAAGGGCGAAATGACCGCGGTCGCCAGCAATCCCGACAGCGATGCTCCGCCCGGGCAGGTGGTGCCCGGGCTGGTGCTGGGCACCTTTATGCTGGCCAGCAACGAGCCGCACTGCGTCGGGGTCGCCGAGCTGCACGAGCGTCTGGCGCCGCCTGGCCGCCTGGCCACCTTGCGCGAAACCCTGGCCGATCCGCGCAATGCCGAAGTCGCCGAGGTGATCAGCGCGATGTTGCCGAGCATGACCGTAACCCTGCGCCCCGGGGCCGAGGCGGTGCGCACGCTGGCCTATCCAGGGTTGCTCACGCGCCAACCACGGATGTTGATCGAGCGGGTCGGCAGCGAGCGGTATCAGGTTTATCTCGGCGCTGAACAGCTGCATGCCGACCAGCCGCTGTATCGGGTTGCCGAGGAACTGCTGGAAAGAATGCTGTTGGCCTTGCAGGCGCGCGATCAGGCGTCCGGGCGACCAGGATTGCTGCAGCGTCCGCAGGAGTGGGATGGTTTGCAGCTGGTGCTCGGCGACCAGGTGGCTAGCGAAGCGAACTACCTGTTCCAGCCGCAGAGTGTACTGCCGGCCTATGGGCGCGAACTGCGCTGTGTTTGCCTGGCGCCGATCGCCTATGTACTCGATCCGGAGTACCAGTTGGAACTCGGGGAGCTGCTCTGGGACGCCCTGGCCGACCGGCGCGCGCGTGAGGAGTGGGAGCAGATTCAGGCCGAGCAGGGTTTGGCTAAAGCCAGCTCGTTACTCACCTTGACGGTGCGGGCACGTCTGGATGTGCTGCGCCAGCGCGGCAAAGGCGTCGCCGAGGTGATCGCCAGCTACACCAACAGCGAACTCTGCGCCGAGGCGTCGTTGCCCGTTCCGGTCGCCGCAACCGTGGCCAGGCTCAATGCGCGCTTGATCGATGCGCTGGAGCAGGAGAGCGAACCTCCGCAGTCTGTTGTGACGGCACCGGCGCAAAGGTCGCAGGCCAGACCCGGGGCTTTCCCCAAAGCGCGCCATGGCGGCTTTTGGGTAGGGGCGATGTTGATGGGGATATTGCTGTGCTTCGCGGCGGCAGCGATGGGTATTTGAGCGCTGGTGAAAGCGCCCGATACCTCATCACCGCCGACTTGGCGGATACGGCGCGTGGATTTACCGCGCGCCTGTCCGATCAGGGGTCAGCGGCACACCGTGGCGATGGCGCTGGCCAATTCGTCGAGGCGCTCGGCGTCCAGGCCGGCGACATTGGCCCGCCCCGAGCCGACCAGATACACGCTGAATTCATCGCGTAGCCGTTGCACCTGCTGCGGCGACAAACCGGTATAGGAAAACATCCCGCGTTGCGCGCCGATATGGGCGAAGCGTTCGGCCAAGCCATAAGGCTGCAAGGCTTCGACCAGGCCGGCGCGCAAGCTGGCGACGCGCTGACGCATGCTCTCCAGTTCGCTGCTCCACAGGCTTTTCAATTCGGCATCGTCGAGAATCCTGGCGACCACGGCCGCGCCATGGGCTGGCGGCGTCGACCATAGGTTACGGGCGAGAAACGCCAGTTGGCTGCGCACATTCACCAGTTGCTCCGCGTTGGCTGCGCACACCAACAAAGCGCCGGTGCGCTCGCGGTAGAGGCCGAAATTCTTCGAGCAACTGCTGGTGATCAACAGTTCCGGCAGCTCGGCGGCGAACAGCCGTACGGCCCAGGCATCCTGCTCCAGGCCATCACCGAAACCCTGGTAGGCGAAGTCGATCAATGGCAGCAACTCGCGCGCCTTGACCACGTCCAACACCCGTTTCCAATCGCGCGGGGCGAGGTCGAAGCCAGTCGGGTTATGGCAGCAGGCATGCAGTAGCACCACATCGCCGTGGGGCACCTGAGCCAGTGCTGCGAGCATGGCGTCGACATCCAGGCGGTTATCGGCGCCGACATAGGGGTAATGGCCGACGCACAAACCGGCGGCGGCGAAGATGCTTTCATGGATCGGCCAAGTCGGATCGCTCAGCCAGATACCGCGACCGGGCAGGCAGGCGCCGATAAAATCCGCAGCCAGGCGCAGTGCGCCCGTGCCGCCCGGGGTTTGGCTGGCGGCGGCGCGTTCGGCGAGCAGCGGGTTGTCCGCACCTAGGACCAACCGGGCCAGGTGCGCGCAGAACAAGGCATCGCCGTGGCCGCCGATATAGCTCTTGCTGGTTTCGCCATCGAGCAGGCGTTGCTCGGCCAGCTTCACCGCCCGCGGAATCGGCGTCAGGCCCTGGGCATCTTTGTACACACCGACGCCGAGGTCGAGCTTGGCCGGGTTGGGGTCGCCGCGATAGGCGTCCATCAGGCCGAGAATCGGGTCGCCAGGCACCCGGACGACCCGGTTGAAATGGCTCACTTGCGACCCTCCGCGGTTTTCGCCACCTCGTCGGTACGCGCGGCCATGATGAAGTCGTTGCGGTGCAGGCCCTTCATCTCATGGCTCCACCAGGTCACGGTGACCTTGCCCCATTCGGTGAGCAGGGCAGGGTGATGGCCGACTTCCTCGGCGATGGCACCGACCGCGTTGGTGAAGGCCAGGGCATGTTTGAAGGTACGGAACAGAAAAACCTTCTCCAGCTCCATATGGCCGTCGCGGGTTTCGATGTTCCAGTCGGGGATCTCGCGGATCAGCTCGGCCAGTTCCTCATCGGATACTTTCGGCGCATCGGCGCGGCAGGCTTCGCATTTGGCTTGGGCAAGGCTCATGGGATTCTCCTTAGATTGGTGGTGGGCGTAGGTTGGTGCTGAGCCTGCGAAGCCCAACAGGGAGCGCATAGCGCTCCGCTCGACATCCTCAAATAACGCAATATTGGGCATGTTGGGCTTCGCCGAGCTCAGCCCAACCTACGAGGTTATTGGCTCAGCAGGATCAGCCCAACCGACGCGTCAGGCGGCTTTCGGCGGAAACTTCGGCGCGTGCAGGCCCAGGTGCATGGCCTGTTGCACCATGGCCATGATGTCCTCGTGGGCCAGTTCGAACAGGCGCTTGAGCTCGGGCAGGACGAAATACAGCGGTTGCAGGATGTCGATGCGGTAAGGCGTGCGCATCGCCTCGATGGCGTCGAATGCCTGATGCTCGGGTTCGTTGGACAAGCAATACAGGGTTTCTTTCGGCGAAGAAAGGATGCCGCCGCCATAAATCCTGCGTCCGGCCGGGGTGTCGACCAGGCCGAACTCGATGGTCAGCCAGTACAGCCGCGCCAGGTACACGCGCTCTTCCTTGCTGGCCTTGAGGCCGAGCTTACCGTAGGTGTGGGTGAACTCTGCGAACCAGGGATTGGTCAGCAGCGGGCAGTGGCCGAAGATCTCATGGAAAATATCCGGCTCCTGCAGGTAGTCCAGTTCTTCGGGCGTGCGGATAAAAGTCGCCACTGGAAACTGCTGGCTGGCCAGTAATTCGAAGAAGGTCTGGAACGGAATCAGCGCCGGCACCCGCGCCACCTGCCAGCCGGTCGCGGCTTGCAGCACCTTGTTCACTTCGCCCAGCTGGGGGATGCGCTCATGGGGCAGGCCGAGCTGTTCGATGCCATCCAGATATTGCTGGCAAGCGCGGCCTTCGATCACCTTGAGCTGCCGGGTGATCAGGGTGTTCCACACCGCGTGTTCGCCTTCGCTGTAGTGGATAAAGCCGTTTTCGTCGGGTTGCCGAGCCACATACTGGGTGTTCTTCATCGC
>CAMPJN010000228.1 GCA_946886875.1 uncultured Pseudomonas sp. | reverse complement strand
TTCTGCAGGCCGAAGTCGAAAGCCGCGATGGCCAGCAAGGTGCCGAGGGTGGCGTGGGCGACCTGGGCGAACAGGTCGGCGAGGGTGTGCCAGTACTGATCGAGGTCGGTCAGTGCGAGTTTGATCAAGACGCCCAGGGCCGGCTTCACCACGATATACAGCACCGAACAGATCGCCGCGGCTTTGAGCACGCTGGTCAGCAACTCGGTCAGCTTCTGCGCCGAGAACATCTGCTTGAACTGGTTGACCGGGTTCAAGCGGTTGAAGTCGAGCTTGAAGGCCTTGGGGGCGAACAGCGGGCCGAACTGCGACCAACCGCCGATCACTCGCAAGAGCACGGCCAGCCCCACGGCGACGATGGAGAACGATGCGAGCATCCAGCCGGCGTGCACCAGGACCTCTTCGAAGGTGCGGACGAAGGGTTGGTCGAGCCGCCGCAGGGGCAGTTCGACCAGCGACTGGAGCTGGCGCATGCCGTCATCGGCGAGCGCCAGGATGGCTTCGATCAGGCCCCAGCAGATCAGCAGTTTGTGCACGTCCTGGCTTTGCCCTACCTCGCCCTTTTTGCGCGCCTCGCTCAGTTTATGGTCGGTGGCTTCTTCTGTCTTTTCACCGCTCATGGCGCACTCAGCAGTAGAGGGAGGATGTGCGGCATGTCGCGCAGCTGCAGCAGGCGACCGTCGGCGAGGTATTCCAGCATGGGCAGGTAGATCAGGACGAAGCCGATGCCGACCAGGCATTTGGCCGGCATCGACAGCGAGGACACCTGCAGATGCTGGCTGTACAGGCTGAGGATCGCGACCGCGAAGTCGATCATCAGCAACAGGCCGACCAGGGGCGCGGCGTAGAGCACCATATGGCTGAAGGTATCGGCGAGCAGGCCGAGGTAGACATCGAAGCCGTCCGCCGTCGGTTGCGGCAGCCACAGGGTCGGCGGCCACAGCAGGTAGCTGTCCCAGATCACCTGGGTGATCACGCCGTAGCCGAGGCCGATGATCAGTAACAGGATGAACACCTGCTTGAGCAGATGGCCGAGCGGCGTGACGTCCTGGCCGAGGGCGGGGTTGAGCTGGCCGCCGACCAGGGCGCCGCGCTGGTTATCGAACAGCGCGCCGACCGATTCGAACAGCCAGAACGGCATGGCCAGCAGCAGGCCGATCAGGATACCGAGCACGACCTCCTTGAAGATCAAGCCGACGACCCAGGTCCAGGAGTGCTCGACTCCGGTGAGGGCGTGCTGGATGCTCGGCATGGGCACCAGCGCCAGGGCCAGGACGATGGCATGACGCAACATGCCCTTGAGTTCCTTGAAAGCGAAGATCGGTACCAGAAACAGGCAGGGATAGATGCGCGCCATGCCCAGGGTCAGGGCGAGTATGGTCTCGAAGATCTGCTCGATGACGCCGGGAACCATCTCAGGCCCCCGTCTGCGCGATCATGTTGAAGGCCAGGGTGGTCAGCTGGATCAGTTGCACGCCGACCCAACGCCCGGTCAGCGCCAGGGTCAGGCCGACGGCGACCAGCTTGACCGCGAACGGCAGGGTCTGGTCCTGCAACTGCATCACCGCTTGCAGCAGGGAGATGATCACGCCGACGATCACCGCCACGATCAACGGCGGCGCGGAGAGCATGACCACCAGCAGCATGGCCTGTTTGAACAGGGTCAGGATTTCCATCGCTCACCTCACAGGTAGCTGTAGAACAGGCCGTCGAGCAGGCGCGTCCAGCCGCTGGCGAGGACGAACAGAAGGATTTTCAGCGGTAGGGCGAGGGTCATCGGCGAGACCATTTGCATGCCGAGCGCGAGCAGGATGTTGGAGACGATCAGGTCGATGACGATCAGCGGGATGTAAACCAGAAAGCCGATCTTGAACCCCGCCTGCAATTCCGAGAGGACGAAGGACGGCACGATCAGCAGAAAATCGTCGCGCTTGACCTTGCTCGCCATGTCCGCCGGCCACATGCGCGCGCTGTTGTCCATCAGGTGGGTGAGGATGTCCGGATCGGTATTGCGCGACATGAATTTCTGCAACGGCTCGAGCACGTGCTTGGCGCCGTCTTGCAGGGTTTCCATGGTGGAGAGATCGATGCTGTCGTCCTCGAGGCGTTCGCCCATGTCGCCGAACACCGGCGCCATGACGAACAGGGTGGCGGCCAGGGCGATGCCGTAGACCGCCATGTTCGGCGGCACCTGCTGCACCCCGATGGCGTTGCGGGTGATCAGCAGCACCATGGATATCTTCAGGAAACAGGTGCAGACGATCATGAACAACGGCAGCAGGGAGAGCGATCCGAGAAAGAGCGCCAGCAGCAGGGGATCTACGTGTCCGATATTCATCTACCGATTTCCAGGCGGGTTATCTGTAACCCTATGTGGCCATCCACGTCGACCAGTTCCCCGTGAGCCAGCGGACGGTCGTCGTGACAGAGCGTGGCGAAGCCGGGCGTGCCCTTGCCGAGGCTGAGCACCGAGCCCGTGCCGAGGGTCTTCAGCTCGCCAAGGGTCAGGGACAGGCGCCCGCAATTGAGGGTCAGGGACAGGGGCAGGTCGTCGAAGGCATCGGCAACTTCCAGGACGATGTCCTCGCTGGCGTCCTCGACAGTGTTCTCGGCGACGGCTTCGGCGGTGGCGTCGGTGGAGAGAATCGGATCGGCGGCGAATTCGCTGACATAGGCATTCATGGCGGTTTCCTCTAGGGCGGTGATGACGAAATGCGGGGTGGGGGAAGTTTCCAGGCGCCCGTGCAGGCGTTGGCGGCCAAGCAACAGGCTGCCGTTACCGTCGGGTTGGAACAGCGCCTGCTCGGGCAGCACGACATCGCCACGGCGCAGGGACTTGAGTTGGCCCATGGTCAAGGCGGTACGCCCCAACACCAGCGGGGTGGATAAGCGCCAGTCGGGACTCGGCCGGTAGCTCAAGGGGCGCCAGCCGGGCCGGGCGAGCAGCTGCTCGAGGGTGGCGGTGGGCAGCTGCGCCGCGCTGAGCACGAACTGCTCGCCAAGGCGCACCTCCAACTCGCAGGGCAGGCCATCGCCCAGGGCTTGCGCGCTCGGGGTAATGTGGCCGAAGAGCTCGCGCAGTTGCGGGCTGAGGCATTGGTTGTAGAGGGACCAATACCAGTCGTGGTCGCCGCTCTCGTCCGTGTCGTCCGGCAGCAGGGCGGGGCAGCTCGACAGCAGGCTGAGCAGGGCGGAGGCGCGGTTCAGGCGCAGCGGGCCCAGGTCGCTGGTCAGTGTCACACCGCCCTGCTCGCAGGCCTGGTTGGTCTGGCGCAGGGTCAGCACGCCCTGGCTGTCGCCCAGTTGGAAGTCCAGCGCCAGGCCCCGGCCGATGCGCCGACGCAGCTCGGCCTGGGCGCCGGGCAGGCGGCGGAATTCGAGGAGTCTGGCGCTCATGCCCAGCGCTCCCGGTCGTCGAACTCCAGCCTGATCGGGCGTCCCAGTGAATCGGCCAGGCTGCGCCGACAATGCTCGCGGCTGTCCCTGAGTTTCTCCAAGGCCGAGCGCTGGGCAAAGCGCAGGGTGATGTTCCAGCCATTGCCCGGCATGGGCTTGAGGGCAAAGCCGACTTCGCCCAGGTTGGGCATCATCAGGGTTGCCTCCAGCATCTGGCCGGCCTGGCCGGGGCGTTCGGGCAGCAGCTCGGTGAGCTTCTGTTGCAGCGGCCCCCACTCGGGCGGGCTGGCGGCGCTCGCGGTACTTTCGCTGGTTTGCGCCGCAAAGCTGTCCGTGGATTGCTGCATCTGCGGTTGCCAGGCGCCCCAGGCGAGGCTATCGGCATCGTCGAGCAATTGCGTGAACAGCTCGCTATCGCGGCCATTGGCTTGGCTTTCGCGCTGGCGCGGATTTTCCGGCGTCCTGTGCGGCGGCGGTTCGATTGCCCGCTGCCGGGGGCGGTGGGCAAGATTGGCGGTGTTCACAAGGTTCCTCCCAGGTTCTTCGACAGGTAGTCCAGTTTTTCCACCGCGCGCTGGCTTTGCAGCATGGCGTCGCGGGCCGAGTCGATACGTTGCTCCTGGCGGCCGTGGTCCTGCGCCAGTTCGTCCAGTTGCACTTGGCGGTAGGCGAGGGCGCCGATCATGGCGTGCTCGCTGGCGATCCAGTCCTGTACCTTGGCGACCGGCTTGGCTTCGGCACGGTGCTCGTCGAGCAGGTCGGCGCGTCGTTGGCGGCTTTCCCGCTGCTGCTGGTGCAAGGCGGTGCGGCCTTGTTCGAGGCGCTCGACGAGCGCTTCGAGGCGTTCCTGCTCTTGCCGCAGTTCGCGTTCGGCGCGGCTGAGGCGCTGACGGCGGATCGGTTTGAGGATATTCAGGGTGCGGCCCAGTTCGGCCAGGGCCGGGTCGTCGGCTTCCGGTTCTTCGGGCATGAATCTAGTGCGGCGCATGGGCGGTTACCCCTGTCAGTAGGTCGAGGACTTCGTCGATCGGTGTCGGTTCGCGCATCTCCTGGCGGAGGAAGGCGTTGATCGCGCCCTGCGACTCCACGGCGTAGTCGGTGAAGGCGTCGTTGCCCGGCTGGTATTCGCCCAACTTGATCAACATCTCGATCTGTTGGTAGGCGGCCATCAGACGGCGCAGCATGGTGGCGTGGCGGACATGCTCGCGCTCGACCACGTTGGTCATGGTCCGGCTCAGGCTGGCGAGGATGTCCACGGCCGGGTAATGGCCTTTTTCGGCCAGACGGCGGGCGAGGACGATGTGGCCATCGAGCAGCGAGCGCACCTCGTCGGCCACCGGGTCGTTCATCGAGTCCTGCTCGATCAGCACCGAGTAGAGCGCGGTGATGCAGCCGTCGTTGGTTTGCCCGGCCCGTTCGACCAGACGCGGCAGCAAGGTGTAGACCGAGGGCGGCAGGCCGCCGCGGCCTGGCGGCTCGCCGCTGGCCAGGCCGATTTCGCGCTGGGCGCGGGCGAAGCGGGTCAGCGAGTCGATGATCAGCAACACGCTTTTGCCCTGGCGCCGATAGCCTTCGGCGATGGCGGTGGCGGTGAAGGCCGCGCGGGCGCGCTCCATGCTGCTGCGGTCGGAGGTGGAGCAGATCAGCACGGTGCGCTGGCGCAGCTCGTCGTCCAGTTCGTGGTCGAGGAATTCGCGCAGTTCGCGGCCGCGTTCGCCGATCAGGCCGAAGACGATGGCATCGCAGGGCGTGTTGCGCGCCAGTTCGGCGAGCAGGGTGGTCTTGCCGCAGCCGGCGCCGGCGAACAAGCCGACGCGTTGGCCCTGGCCGATGGTCAGCAGCCCGTCGATGGCGCGCATACCGGTGTGCAGCGCTTGGCTGATCCGTGGCCGTTCGGTCGGTGCCGGCGCATCGGCGATCACCGGTAGCGCCCCGTCTGCATCCTCGGGGTTGGCGAAGGCGCCGCGGCCTTGTCCGTCCAGCGGGCGGCCGAAGCCGTCTAGCACGCTGCCCAGCAGGTTGTCGCCGACGACGATGCTGTGCGGGCGGAACAGTGGCATGACCCGGGCGCCGATGGCGATACCGTCCAATGCGCCGAGGGCGGAGAGCAGGGTGATCGCCTGGCTGAAGCCGACGATTTCGGCCAGCACCGTGCTGCCGTCGTCGCGCTGCACGTTGCACAGGTCGCCGATCTTCGCTTGTGGCAGGCAGCTTTCCAGGAGAATGCCGCTGACCCCGACGATACGGCCATAGACGCCTACCGGGGCGAAGCGCTCCAGGCGTTTGGCTTCGTCGGCGCTCCAGGCGTCCAGGGCTTGTAAGGCGGCATCCATCACCAGGTCACCTCGATCCGCTGGGCGCCGCCGAATTCGATGCGCTTGTCGTCCAGGGCGATCAGACGCAGGCCGTCGATCTCGTCGCCGACGAAAATCCGCCGCCCGCTGGCGGTGACGATATGGGCGCTATGGCCGCCGTTGATCTGCGCGATGGCGAACGGCAGCGCCGAGATCAGCGGGGTGGTGCGGTCGATCACCTTCAGGGCGCCGGCGTACTGCCGGTCGAAGTGCGCCAGCATGCGCTCCACCAAGGCCCGCTCGGTTTTTTTCAGGCGCCCCTGCAACACCAGGCTGCTGTTTTCCTCGGTCAGCGTGAGCCGGTCGTGCAACTCGCGGTCCTTGATCATGCGCAGCAGGGTTTCTTTGCCTTCCATCAGGGAGGGCACGGGTTTGGTCGCCTGCTTGCCGGGCGGCTGCTCGATGGCGGCCTCGCCGATGAGGATCCAGCCGACGGTCGCGGCCGTCAGGGCCAGGCTGGTCCCCAGGATCAACAGCCCGGACCACGAGCGCGAAGGCTTCGCTATGCTCGAGCGGTCTTCGGGAGAGGCGACGACTTCGGCGCTTTCCGCCTGCGTTGCGGATTCGTCGAACGCATCAGGCGCTTCGATCTGCGTCGTTTCGCTCTCGTCGTCGG
>CAMPJN010000227.1 GCA_946886875.1 uncultured Pseudomonas sp. | reverse complement strand
AGAACCTGACTGCCGAGGACTGGTGGTTCAGCATCTGGCAGCCGCCGCAGGCCGAAGGCGCCGACGAGGTGACCACTGCGCAATGGCTGTTGCAGCCACAAGCCGACTGGCACGGCTTCGGCGATATAGCCGCGGACTACGTGCTGCTCGATCCGATCAAGGTCACCCTGGTTACCCCAGGGCTGACCGCTGGCGGCAAACTGGATAAGCGTGGGATTCCCGCTGCGGTGGTCGGCAAGTTCCTCTGGGAACGTGGCCTGGTGGTGGAGAAGACCGGCCTGTATTCCTTTCTGGTGTTGTTCTCCATGGGCATCACCAAGGGCAAATGGAGCACGCTGCTGACCGAGTTGCTGGAGTTCAAACGGAGCTACGACGCCAACTTGCCGCTGATCGATGCTTTGCCTACGGTTGCCCAGGCGGGCGGCGCGCAATACCAGGGCATGGGCCTGCGCGACCTCTGCGATGCGCTGCACCAATGCTATGCCGACAACGCCACCGCCAAGGCGATGAAGCGCATGTACACGACGCTCCCGGAAATCGCCCTCAAGCCCGCCGATGCCTACAACCAGCTGGTGCGCGGTGAGGTCGAGGCGGTGCCTATCGACCAGCTCGAAGGGCGCATTGCCGCGGTGATGCTGGTTCCCTATCCGCCGGGTATACCGCTGATCATGCCGGGCGAGCGCTTCACCGCGGCCACCCGTTCGATCATCGATTACCTGACATTCGCCCGTACTTTCGACCGCAGCTTCCCCGGCTTCGTCGCCGACGTGCATGGCTTGCAACGTCCAGAGAAGCCGGGCGAGAGCGGTTATACGGTCGACTGCATCAGGTTATAAGCTGGTCTAGGTTGTCCAGTTGGAGCGCAGTATGAATTTGCGAGTCAGCCACTATCCCCGGTAGATCAAGCGCTTAAGACGGATACTCAAAATTCTGCTTAACTCTGGTGACGTGGGCTGCATCACAGATGCCGGCATCGACTTTTTTGGCACGCTTGTTATAGTTGGCCGGCTTTACATAAGAATATATCGATAGGTTCTATCGCCGTTTGCTGAGGATAACTGCCGTGTCCGACTACCAAGCCTTTCGAGTCGAATTGGCGGATAAGATCGCCCATGTGACGATCAATCGACCGGAAAAGATCAATGCCATGGGTGTTGAGTTCTGGTCGGAGATCATCGAGATCTTCCGCTGGATCGACGACACCGATGAAGTACGCGTGGTCGTGCTCTCGGGGGCCGGCAAGCACTTCTCGTCGGGCATCGACTTGATGATGTTGGCCCAGGTCGGTAGCCAATTGGGTAAGGACGTCGGTCGCAATGCCGAGACGCTGAGACGCAAGATCCTCCAGCTGCAAGCCTCGTTCAATGCCGTGGACAATTGCCGCAAGCCCGTACTGGCGGCGATCCAAGGCTATTGCCTGGGTGGCGCCATCGACCTTATCAGTGCCTGCGACATGCGCTATGCAACCGGCGATGCGCAGTTCTCGATCAAGGAAATCGACCTCGGCATGGCTGCCGATGTCGGCACCCTGCAACGCCTGCCACGAATCATCGGCGACGGCATGATGCGCGAACTGGCGTTCACCGGCCGCACCATCGACGGCGAAGAAGCGCGCAGCATTGGTTTGGTTAACCGCACTTACGCGGACGCTACCGAGCTGCTTGACGGGGTAATGGCGGTTGCCCGGGAAATTGCCGCAAAGTCGCCGATTGCGGTGCGCGGCACCAAGGAAATGATCCGCTACATGCGTGACCATCGCGTAGACGATGGCCTCGAATACATCGCCACCTGGAATGCGGCCATGCTGCAGTCCGCCGATCTACGGGTGGCAATGACGGCGCAGATGAGCAAGCAAAAGCCGGAGTTCGCCGACTGATGCAATGCCTGCAGCCGTTTTCTTTACCAGCGCGGGAGGCGCACTAGCTCATGGTTTCAGGAGCCACGTCCCTTAGTTTGGTACGTAATGAATTGTTCACCACCATGGATGAGGCGGAGTCGAGCCTCGAACAATTTATCGCCGAACGGCATAACGGCAGCCTGCTGCAACAAGCGGTGGAAAACCTCCAGCAGGTACGCGGCACCCTCAATCTGATCGAGCAGGCGGGCGCCGAGATGTTGGCCCAAGAGGTGCTCGACCAGGCCACCGATATTCCGGTGGGCGCCGGCGAGGAGCGCAACGCCCAGCTCTCTGCATTGAGCAACGCCCTGCACGTGCTGCGCCAGTACTTGGAAAATGTCGACGCGCACCGCCAGGAAATGCCCGAACTGCTGCTGCCGGCGATCAACGCCCTGCGCCAGGCCGGCGGCCAGCCGGCGCTGCCGGAAAGCTTCTTTTTCAGCGTGCGGCTCGACCAGCCGCGGCCACGCAGCGCCACGCCGAGTTTGGATGCGGCAGCCAAGGAGAACGAAGCGCGGCGCCTACGTCATATGTATCAGGTCGGTTTGCTCGGCTTTATCCGCGAGCAGAATCCTCAGGCCAGCTTGAAGCTGATGGGGCGCGCCATGACCCGCCTAGATAGCCTCTTCGCCAACGAGCCGCGCGGGCGCCTGTGCTGGATCGGCGCCGCAGCCCTGGAGGCCCAGGTCGACGGCCAGTTACTGTTACGCAAATCGCGCAAGCAGCTGTTTTCGCGGATCGACCGCGAACTCAAGCAACTGATCGCCAATGCGCAATACCAGCCGCCGCGCAACCTGCTCAAAGAATTGCTTTACCTGGTTACCCTGGCCGATAGCCGCGGCCCGCTGGTTACGCCGCTGCGCAATATATTTGGCTTGACCTCCTTGCCCTTTACCGATCATTTGCTGGAAGAGGAATCGCGTCGCTTGGCCGGCCCCGGCCAGGCGGTGATGCGCTCGTTGGGTTCGGCCATTCGCGAAGAGTTGGCCAGCCTCAAGGACATGCTCGATCTGATCGAGCGCGGCACCTTGCAAGCCGAACACCTCAGCAGCTTGCACGCGCTGCTCGGCAAACTGAGCAAAACCCTGGGCATGGTCGGCCTCAGCTCGGCCGGCAACTCGCTCAACGCACAATTGCAAACTGTTGCCAGCTGGAGCGAGGCGAGCCCGCCACCGACCGAGGAGCTGCTCAAACTGGCGGACGCCGTGCTTTACGTCGAAGGCATGGTCGCCAGCCTGGAACGCGGCGATCGTCAGGATAATCGCCCGGCCACGGCCAAGCCGGGGGAGGAGGCAGAGTCCTTTGCCCAGCACCAACTCACCGAGGCGCGGATCGTCGTGGTCGACGAAGCCCAGGGCGGCTTGGGTTTGGCCAAGCGGGCAATTACCGCTTACCTCGAATCGAATGGCGACCGCATGCATCTGTCGAACGTGCCTTTCAGCCTGCAGGCGGTGCGTGGTGGCTTGTGGTTCCTCGGTCAGGAACGCGCGGCCAAACTGGTGGGCGCCTGCGCCGACTATATCGAGAAGCAGATGCTCGAAGCGCCGCACATGCCTTCCGAACAGATGTTGGAAACCCTCGCTGACGCCTTGAGCAGCCTGGAATACTACCTGGAAGCCGGCGCCGTGTTGCGGCCGGACACCAAGCCCAGCGTGCTCGATCTGGCCGAAGAAAGCGTGCGCGTACTCGGCGTACCGGTGGCGCCATGACTCAGCGCTGGCTTCCCGCCCTGTTGGATACCGAACAGCCTGGCGGCTGGGTGTTGGCGCACTGCAAACAGCACTTCCTGGCCGACGACAACGGCGTGCTGTTCCCCCGCGAATGGTTGAAGAAACAGGATTTGCCGATTCTCGCCGAACATGGCATCGGCCATTTCGATGGCGATGCGATCTATCTGCTCGAGCTGTCGCAGCCTATCGATCTGCCGGGCTGCACCTGGCAGAGCCTGCGCCAGTTCATGCTGCAGGGCGAAGCCGACACCTTCAAACTTCTCAGCTACGCCACGCAGATCGGTACCTGGGCCGCGCAGCACCGTTTTTGCGGCAGCTGCGGCGAACCGATGCGGCATAGCACCGGCGAGCGCGCCATGCATTGCCCACGCTGCGAGTTGCATCATTACCCGCGGCTGTCGCCGAGCATGATAGTGCTGGTAACCCGCGGCGACGAGATTCTGCTTGCCCGTTCGCCGCGCTTCGTCCCCGGCGTTTACAGCACGCTGGCCGGCTTCGTCGAGGCCGGAGAGTCGGTGGAACATTGCGTGGCGCGGGAAGTGCGCGAAGAGGTGGGCGTAGAAATCCGCAACCTGCGTTATCTCGGTAGTCAGGGTTGGCCGTTTCCCCATTCGTTGATGCTGGGTTTTCACGCCGAATATGCTGGCGGCGAAATCGTCATGCAGGCCGACGAGATCGAAGACGCCCAGTGGTTCAGCGTGCACCAGTTGCCGCCGCTACCCGCAGCGCGTTCGATCGCCCGCTACCTGATCGACGTTTATGTGGCGCAGCGTTTAGGCCAGCCCGAACCAGTGCTGCCAAGCTAGGCGCGCGGTCAACGCCAACACCACCAGAATAAACACCGGGCGAATGAACTTGGAGCCGCCCTTGATCGCCGTGCGTGCGCCGAGAAAGGCGCCGGCCATCAAGGCGATGCCCATGCAGATGCCAAGCAGCCAAGCGACATTGCCGCTGATGATGAACACCGAGAGCGCGCAGGCATTGCTGACGAAGTTCATGGTCCGCGCCACGCCGCTGGCGCGCAGCAGGTCCAGGGGGTAAAGCAGCAGGCTGCTGACGGTCCAGAATGCCCCGGTGCCCGGACCGGCGACGCCATCGTAGAAACCCAGACCAAGGCCCTGCGGCCACTGCCGACCCGTTGCGATCGAGGGTTCGACATCGGCTGGTGCCTGCGGCGTGCGGCCAAACAGCAGATACAGCCCGCAGGCGAACACCACTACCGGCAGCATCTTGTTGAGCCAGGCCGCCGGCAACCACTGCGCCAAAGCTGCGCCAAGTAGCGCGCCGATGGCGGTACCTATCAGGGCATTGCGCCACTGCCACGGCACGAATAACTTGCGCCGGTAAAAAGTATGGCTGGCCACCGCGGAACCAAAGGTGGCGCAGAGTTTATTGGTGCCCAGTACCAGGTGGGGGGGCAATCCGGCGGTGAGCAGCGCCGGAATGGTCAGCAAACCGCCGCCGCCAGCGATGGCGTCGATAAAACCCGCGGCAAACGCCACCAGGGCGAGAATCGCCAGAGTCGAGGGGGCAACGGCGAGTTCTAGGGGAAAGGGCATGAAAAACACGTCCTGTGTCTGATTGTGCGGTGATCTCGCTGTTCGCCAGCGAGGCAGCTGCGCATAATGCCGGCATTTTCACGCAGAAGGAATTGAGTCGATGCAATATGACGGTCTGGCCTGGGTAATAGCGCTGCTGGCGGTATTGGCGGTATTTATCGCCGCGCGCATCCTGCTCAACGGCCATTGGTTTCTCGGTTGGCTACGTGGTACCTGCGGTATCGCGTTTCTGGCGCTGGCCGCCCTGGTAGGCCTGGTTGCGTACGATCTCTATAGCTACACGCCCTTGCCTGACGACAAACCACTGGTGACCTTGAGCTTCCAGGGCGATGGCACGCGCTATAGGGTCAATGTGCTGGAGAATGGTCGCGAACGCACCGTCACCCTCGAAGGCGACCTCTGGCAGCTGGATGCCCGGGTGCTGCACTGGAAAGGGCTGGCCGCCTTGATCGGCTTGGAGCCGGGCTACCGGCTGGAGCGACTTTCGGGGCGTTTCCTCGCCATCGAACAGCAAGCCCAGGCCCAACGCGCCGGCGTGGACTTGGCGAAAAGTCTCTATGGAGTCGACCTTTGGCGTTGGCTGCGCTTGGGGCAGCGCGATCTATTCATATTCGATCCGCAGGCGCACCGCGTTACTTATCTGCCAATGGCCGACGATGCGGTCTTCAGCATCAGCATGACCCCCACCGGACTGCTGGCCCAACCGATGAACCAGCCGGCCAAGCAGGCGTTGCAGGACTGGCAATAGGGGTAGCGGCAGGCGTTGCAGTGCACTTCTTCCCGGACTGCGATCCGGGTTACAGGAAGCCACGCATCTTGTATGAGCGGATTTGGCCGCGAAGGGGCTGTGTGTGCATAGCTCCTGGAGCTAACCAATCATGAAATACAAAAAAAGGAACCTGAAAGGGTTCCTTTTTTTGTACCGCGTTTCCTGAATGATCAGGAAAGGAAGCCGCCGTCGACATTCAGCGAAACACCGGTGGTGTAGCTGGATGCCTCGCTGGCCAGATACAGCACGGCGCCGGCCATCTCGCTCGGGTCGGCTACGCGCTTGAGCGGGATGCGCTGCAGGGCGACATTGAGGATGGCGTCGTTCTTGGTCAAAGCCGAGGCGAATTTGGTGTCGGTCAGGCCCGGCAGCAGGGCGTTGCAACGGATACCGAATTGCGCGCATTCCTTGGCGAAGACCTTGGTCATGCTGATCACCGCGGCTTTGGTCACCGAGTAGATGC
>CAMPJN010000226.1 GCA_946886875.1 uncultured Pseudomonas sp. | reverse complement strand
GTTTCGTCATCGCTGGCGGCGGCGGCATGGTGGTGGTCGAAGAACTGGAACACGCGCTCAAGCGTGGCGCCAAGATCTACGCGGAAATCGTCGGCTACGGCGCCACCTCCGACGGCTACGACATGGTCGCGCCAAGCGGCGAAGGTGCGGTGCGCTGCATGCAGCAAGCCCTGGCCACCGTCGACACGCCGATCGACTACCTGAATACCCACGGCACTTCGACCCCGGTCGGCGACCTGGCGGAAAGTCGCGCGGTACGTGAAGTCTTCGGCGCCAAGGCGCCGGCGATCAGTTCGACCAAGAGCCTCACCGGTCACTCCCTGGGCGCCGCCGGCGTGCAGGAAGCGATCTACTGCATGCTGATGATGGAAGGCAACTTCATCGCCGGCTCGGTCAACATCGACGAGATCGATCCGGAAATCGCCGATCTGCCGATTCAGCGCAGCACCGTCGAGAACGCCAAGGTCGATACCGTGATGAGCAACAGCTTCGGCTTCGGCGGCACCAACGCCACCCTGGTGTTGAAACGCTTCAAGGGCTAAACAGCTCGCAGAACAAAAAACGGCGCTCTTGAGCGCCGTTTTTTGTGTCTCGCTGATCTGCCATCAACGCACGGTAAAGCGCTGTTCGAGTAGCTTGCGATCATCCTGAAAGACCATAAAGTGCCACTCGCCGGGCACCACCTCGTGGGGCTCGGTGAACTCGAAAGCCATCACGTCCTGGGGCGCACTGGGCACCAATTCCTGCACCACAACGAATTTATCGTGCCGCGTGCCTTGCGGCGTCACCACGCCCGGGGTCAGGTATAACAGCGTCAGCGGCGAGCCACCCGCGGTCTTACCGAGCAAGTGGTAACGCATACCGAACTTGCTGCCGAGCTTGGCCGGAATCACCTCGCGCGGCTCGATCGGCTGATTGCTGCGGGCCAGCACACGTTCGCCGGCCTGGAAGTCCTGGTAATCGCTGGCGAAGAGACCGTATTCGACGGGCCCCTCGACACGGACTTCGGCCTGCGCCAGACCGGCTATCGAGACAAATGCGGCCAGGATACTGATACGGGTGTATTGCATGTCGCGCTCCTCAGGTTAGAGGCGCGAGCCTATGACATGCACATGACAAGGCGATTACAACTCTACTTCGGCAAACCATTGCGCACCTTGCCCGGCAGAATCGCCAGGAAATTATCCCGTGCCACCTTGTGGGCGACCGTTTCGGGCAATGCATCGAGGAACGGCTCGAAGCCCTGAATGTACTCGCCCAGACTATCGAAGCGACCAACCACATCAGAGCCGAGCATAAAGCGTGTCGGATATTTGCTGACCAGCTTCACCCAGTCGGGATCGGGAGTGCCCTGCCGGTCCAGCAGATAGGGCCTGAGCATGGTCCAGGACAAATCGATGTACAGATTGGGATATTGCTCGAGCATGCGCTGCAGAGTCGGTAGGAGAAAATCCAGTTTCTTCTGATGCCGATGGATTTCCATGCTGGTGCCCGCATGAGCCCAGATAAAACACACGTGCGGGTGGTTGCGTAACGGCTCCTCGACCTCGGCCAAATAGAGCGGGTTACGTTCACGCTTGGAGGTGATATTGGCATGCAACATAACCGGTAGATCGTATTCGGCCGCCAGGTGATAAACCCGCGCCAAAGCCTCGTTATTGGCCCTCGGTGCATCGCCGTGAATCAGCGCGGTGAGGTCGTCGTGACGGGTGAATATCTCGCCGATGCCCTGCCACAACTCGGGATCGAGCTCGAGCATGCGACGGATATGGGAGTCGGCGTTCTTGTCGTTGGGGTTGAAGCCGGACAGAAACGGGTGGAAACGCTGGCGTTGTTCGGCTGGCAGTTGCTTGTAGGCGTGGGCGATCAGCACATCGGTGGCGCTGTACCAGTAAGCGCTGGCATCGTCGCCGGCGTAGTAGCGCGGACGCTTGGGCTCGCTCTCATCCCACTTCTTCGCCACCGGAATACCGGACAACATCACATGCTCGATATTTGCCGCAGCCATGCGCTCTAGCAGCTCGTCCATGCCAGCACTTTCCTGAAAGAAGTCGACATAGTGCAAATGCGCATCGCTGAAACTGTATTCGCGGGCCGCGAGCAGGCTACTGAAAACGGCGGCAAGCACGGCAAAACTCGGAGCTAAACCTTTCAACGGACAACCTCTCTACTACATGGCCCCAATAGACTCTCTACACTTGTGCCTAGTTCAGGGAGCCGCTGGTGCCGGGATCGTTCGTTTGCCGTTAATAACACCAATATTCCACGCTAGCGGTGATCAAGCCAGACAGCCCAGGAGATCACGATGATCAGCATCAGCAACGAAAAAGGCCTGCTTCAGCGCATCACGATCGGCCCGCATACCTTGTACAGCGATGTCGCCGTCGAGCTTGGCGGCGAAGGCGCAGCTCCACAGCCCCATGACCTGTTCGACGCCGCCCTGGGCGCCTGCAAGGCCCTGACCCTGGCGCTGTATGCCAAACAAAAAGGTTTGCCGTTGGAGGGCCTCGACGTACACCTGAGCCGCGACGACAGCGAAGAGCGCCAAGGCCGTTATCGTCTGGCGGTGGAGTTGACCTTGCACGGCGATCTGGACGCCGCTCAGCGCCAACAGCTACTGCGCATCGCCGACAAATGCCCGATCCATAAATTGATGACCAGCAGCGAGGTTCAGATCAGCACCCAACTGCGTGACGTCCAGCAATGAACGACTTCCTATTGATCCAGCCGCGCCAGGAAGATATCGCCGGCCAGCCGATCCTTCGCCTACTGCCCTCGGCAAAATGTCGCAGCGTCGGCCCTTTTGTGTTCTTCGACCATATGTTGGAACAACGCTACCCGGCCGGTAGCGGCATGAATATCCAGCAGCATCCGCACATCGGCCTATCCACCCTCACCTACCTGTTCGAGGGGCAACTGCAGCACAAGGATAGCCTCGGCTCAGATCAACTGGTCGGCCCCGGCGAAGTCAGCTGGATGACCGCCGGCAATGCCGTGGCGCATATCGAGCGCACGCCGCAGGCCTTGTTCGACAGCGGCTCGACCCTGCATGGCCTGCAAGTCTGGTTGGCGCTACCCTGCGCAGACGAACAAATGGCGCCTAGCTACAACCACTATCCCGCCAGCAGCCTGCCGTGCAGTTCCAGCATGGGCGTGGATATCTGCCTGATCGCCGGCAGCGGCTTTTGCCTGGAATCTCCGGTCGCGGTTCGCTCGCCCACGCTGTACGCCGAATTACAACTGGCCGCTGGCGCCACCTTGCAGATACCACCGGAGCATAGCGAGCGGGCGCTCTACCTGATCGAGGGCGAGGCCTCGCTGGACGAACAAGGGTTACCGTTACGAGGTTTACTGGTCATCCCCGAAGGCCAGACAGCGACGCTCAGCGCTTGCACACAAAGCCATCTGGTGATGATCGCAGGCGAGCCCATCGGGCCGCGGCGGATCAATTGGAATTTCGTCGCCAGCGACCAGGCGTTGATTATCAGGCCCGGCAACGCTGGACTGCGCGGGACTGGCCGAGCGTGCCGGGCGAAAACACGCGTATCGAACTGCCCCCATTGCGGCGTGGCGGGAAGGCCTGAGGACTTCCCGCCACCATGTGCACCGCTAAGGCTGGAACACCTCGGCGAAAAAATCGTCCATCGCCTTGAAGGCCCGTGCCGCGACTAGCGGATGGTATTGGTTGCGCCCCGGCACATTGGCCTGCGGATTGGTGAACGAATGCACGGCGCCGCCGTAGCTGACCAGCTGCCAGTCAGTCTTCGCCGCTTTCATCTCGGCGACGAAGCCGTCGAGTTGCTCGTCCGATACCGATGGATCGTCCGCGCCATGCAGCACCAGAATCGGCGCTTTGATGTTTTTCGCATCCGCCGGGTTGGGCGTATCCAGATTGCCATGGAAGGACACGAAGCCTTTCAGGTCGGCGCCAGAACGCGCCAGTTCCAA
This sequence comes from uncultured Pseudomonas sp., assembly GCA_946886875.1. The sequence continues at coordinate 2,473 of CAMPJN010000226.1, read as the reverse complement.
CACCGTGCCACCACCAAAGCAAAAACCGATAGCGCCGAGCTTGCTGGTGTCCAGCGCCACCTCCGCGCTTTGCGTCTTGAGCACATCCACCGCCGCCTGTGCGCGTTTACGCATCAGCGCACGGTCGCCGCGGACTTTGCCCGCGGCGGCTTTGGCCTCATCGGGGTTCGTCGGGCGTACGGCCTTGCCGTACATGTCGGCCATAAACACCACGTATTTATCGCCGGCCGCACGCGCGGCTTTCTTCGCCGAATCCTCGGTAACGCCGAGCCAGTTGGGCACCATCAGTAAGCCCGGACGCGGCGTTTTCACCGCATCGTCGTAAATCAGCATGCCTTCGAAGGCTTCGCCGTCTATCTCGTAGGGCACGGGCTTGACCACCACGGCGGCTTCGGCGACGCCGACCAGACCGGCCAACGCCAGGGGAAAGAGAGATCTTTTCATCGCACTGTCCTGTTGAATGGATCGCCCTGCAACAGTAGCCGCTGCTATCGCCACGCGAAGAAAAAAGCCCGCTTTCGCGGGCTTAGTTTTTTACTGCAAATGTCAGGCGGAAAGCTCGACCAGCAATTTATTGAGGCGCTGCACGTAGGCCGCTGGGTCTTTCAGGTTGTCGCCGGCTGCCAATGCCGCCTGGTCGAAGAGGATGTGGCTGAGATCGGCGAAACGGTCTTCGTCGGCCTCGGCGTCGAGCTTTTCGATCAGTGGGTGGGAGGGGTTGAACTCGAAGATCGGCTTGGATTCCGGCACCTTTTGCCCGCTGGCTTCGAGGATCTGGCGCATCTGCATGCCCAGGTCCTGCTCGCCGATGGCCAGAATCGCCGGCGAGTCGGTCAGGCGATGGGAAACCCGCACTTCCGCGACCTGCTCGCCCAGTGCGCCCTTGAGGCGCTCGACCAAGCCTTCTTTGGCCTTGGCCACTTCTTCCTGGGCCTTCTTGTCCTCTTCCGAGTCCAACTTGCCGAGATCGAGATCGCCGCGGGCGACATCGACGAAGTGCTTGCCGTCGAATTCGGTGAGGTAGCTCATCAGCCACTCGTCGATGCGGTCGGTGAGCAGCAGCACTTCGATGCCTTTTTTGCGGAACACCTCCAGGTGCGGGCTGTTCTTCACCTGGGCATAGGATTCGCCGGTCAGGTAGTAAACCTTGTCCTGACCTTCTTTCATCCGTCCGATGTAATCGGCCAGGCTGACGTTTTGCTCGCCCCCATCGCCATTGGTCGAGGCGAAACGCAGCAAGCCGGCGATTTTCTCCTTGTTGGCGAAGTCTTCCGCCGGGCCTTCTTTGAGTACCTGGCCAAAGTTCTTCCAGAACGCCTTGTATTGTTCCGGCTCGTTCTTCGCCAACTTCTCCAGCATGTCCAGAACGCGCTTGGTCAGCGCCGATTTCATCGAGTCGATCACCGGATCTTTCTGCAGAATCTCGCGGGAGACGTTCAGCGACAGGTCATTGGAGTCGACCACACCCTTGATGAAGCGCAGGTACAGTGGCAGGAACTCGTCGGCCTGGTCCATGACGAACACGCGCTGCACGTAGAGCTTCAGGCCCTTTGGTGCTTCACGCTGGTATAGATCGAAGGGCGCGCGGCCGGGCACGTACAACAGGGAGGTGTATTCCAGCTTGCCCTCGACCTTGTTGTGGCTCCAGCTCAGCGGGTTTTCGAAGTCGTGGCCGACGTGCTTGTAGAACTCCTGGTATTCCTCATCCTTGATCTCGTTACGCGGACGGGTCCACAGGGCACTGGCGCGGTTGACGGTCTCCCACTCCACTTCGGCCGGCTTGTCCTTTTCCTCGCCATGGAACTCCTTCGGCAACTCGATCGGCAGAGCGATATGGTCGGAGTATTTCTTGATGATGTTGCGCAGACGCCAGCCATCGGCGAATTCATCTTCGCCGCTCTTGAGGTGGAGGACGATACGGGTGCCGCGCTCGGGCTTGTCGATGGTGGCAACTTCGAAGTCGCCCTCGCCTTTCGACGACCAATGCACGCCTTCGCTGGCCGGGCTGCCGGCGCGCCGACTGAAGACATCGACCTTGTCGGCGACGATGAACGCCGAATAGAAACCCACACCGAACTGACCGATCAGGTGCGAGTCCTTTTTCTGGTCACCGGTCAGGTGCTGCATGAAGTCGGCGGTGCCGGACTTGGCGATGGTGCCCAGGTGGGTGATCGCATCCTCGCGACTCATACCGATGCCGTTGTCGTCGAGGGTCACGGTTTTGGCTTCTTTATCGAAGCTGACGCGAATTCTCAGATCGGCGCCGCCTTCCAACAGCTCGGGCTTGGCCAGCGCCTCGAAACGCAGCTTGTCGCTGGCATCGGAAGCGTTGGAAATCAGCTCGCGCAGGAAGATTTCCTTGTTGGAATACAGCGAATGGATCATCAGGTGCAGCAGCTGCTTCACCTCGGTCTGGAAGCCCAGGGTTTCTTTTTGAGTTTCCACACTCATGGTCATCTAACTCCACATTCAC
>CAMPJN010000225.1 GCA_946886875.1 uncultured Pseudomonas sp. | reverse complement strand
CGCGCTGAGCTTCCGGCAACTCGCGGGTCATGTCTGTATCGATAAAACCTGGCGCGACGGCATTCACGGTAATAGCCCGTGAGCCGACCTCGCGCGCCAATGCACGACCGAAACCTTCCAGCCCGGCCTTGGCGGCAGCATAGTTTACTTGGCCAGCGTTGCCCATAGCACCGACTACCGAACCAATATTGATGATGCGCCCGTAACGAGCCTTGGTCATACCGCGCAATACTGCCTTGGTAAGCCGGTAAAGGCTGCTCAAATTGGTATTGATGACATCGAACCACTCGTCATCTTTCATGCGTAGCATCAGGTTATCGCGGGTGATGCCGGCGTTATTGACCAGGATTAGTGGTTGCCCAAGATGCTGCTGAATGTGCTCGAGCGTGCTGGCAACCGACTCGTTACTGCCGACATCCAGCACCAGACCCGCCCCTTCGATGCCATGTTCCTTGAGCGTTTCAGCGATGCGTTCGGCACCGGACGCGGTGGTTGCCGTCCCGATGACCACTGCGCCTTGACGCCCCAACTCCAGAGCAATGGCTTGGCCAATACCGCGGCTCGCGCCGGTGACCAGCGCAACTTTACCTTGCAGGCTCATAAACCTCTCCTTATTCAGCCAAGGCCGCACGAGCGGCGGCGAAGGCATCCGGGGTTTCCAGATTATGGGTGGTGATACCTTTGACGCAGCGCTTGTTGAGACCCGACAAGACCTTGCCCGGCCCACATTCAAGCAGATCGGTGACCCCTTGATCAGCCAGGCAAACCATCGACTCGACCCAGCGAACCGGGCTGTACAGCTGCATCAGCAAATTATTCTTGAGGCTTTCCAGGTCAGCCACCACAAGGGCGCTGACATTCTGCACCAATGGGATTTGCGGTGCCTGCCAGGTTATTCCGGCAACGGATTCCGCAAACCGCTCTGCCGCCGGGCGCATCAGCTCGCAATGCGAGGGCACGCTGACCGGCAGCGGCATGGCGCGTTTGGCGCCCCGAGCCTTGCAGGCCTCGACCGCGCGCGCCACGGCAGCGGAACTACCGGCGATTACGACCTGCCCTGGCGCGTTGAAGTTCACCGCGCTGACCACTTCACCCTGGGCCGCTTCAGCGCAGGCTGCCAACACCTCGGCGTCGTCCAGACCAAGAATGGCCGCCATCGCGCCCTGCCCCGCCGGCACCGCTTGCTGCATCAGCTGGCCACGCAATTCGACCAACTGCACAGCCCTGGCAAACGGCAGACTTTCAGCCGCCACCAGCGCGGAGTATTCACCCAGGCTATGGCCTGCCAGGAAACCAGGTACAGCACCACCCTCGGCACGCCACAGACGCCATAGCGCAATGGAGGCGGCAAGAATCGCCGGCTGGGTTTTATCGGTTTGATTGAGTTGCTCTTCCGGGCCCTGCTGGGTCAACGCCCACAAATCATAGCCAAGCGCTTCAGAGGCTTCGCTAAAGGTATCGAGAACGACCTGCTGGGTACCGTGCTCAGCCAACATCGCGAGAGACTGCGAACCCTGGCCAGGAAAGACAAATGCGAGAGATGCGGACATAAAATAAGCCCCTAATGGTCTTGTCGTCGGGGAACATTCGGCATCGGCCAAACGCAACAAACTGTCAGTTGGATGGCAGGGCGCGTGCTGCGGTCACATCAGAGCAGAAGATCTTCCAGACGCCCATGCAGACGTTGCGGCAGGTCGTTCTGAATTTCGGCCATGGCACGGCGAATGGCGTTCTTGAACCCCGCCACCTCTGTTGCCCCATGGCTTTTGATCACGATGCCCTGCAAGCCGAGAAAACTCGCCCCATTGTGCTGCGCCGGCGCCAGATCGCTGCGCAAACGTTTCAATAACGGTAGCGCCAGCAAGCCGACCGTCCGCGTCACCAGGTTTTGCTTGAACAAGGCCTCGATGCGCATGGCAATCATCGCCGCCAGGCCCTCGCTGGACTTGAGCAGGATATTGCCGACAAAGCCATCGCAAACCACCACATCGGCCTCACCGCGATACAGCCCATCGCCCTCGATAAAGCCGATGTAATTGAAGCCCTTGGCCTGCTGCAACAAGCTGGCGGCGAGCTTGACCTGCTGATTACCCTTGACCTCTTCGGTGCCCACGTTGAGCAAGGCCACCCGCGGATTGACAGTCCCCAGGGCTTGCGCGGCAACCGAGCCCATTACCGCGAACTGATAGAGATGCTCGGCGCTGCAATCGACGTTAGCGCCCAGATCCAACAGATGGCAAAAACCGCTCTGAGTCGGTATCGCGCTCACCATCGCCGGGCGATCGATGCCCGGCAAGGTCTTCAGCAGATAACGCGACAAGGCCATCAGCGCACCGGTATTGCCGGCGCTGACGCAAGCCTGCACTCGCCCGTCCCGCAGCAACTCAAGCGCCACCCGCATCGACGAATTCGGCTTGCCACGCAACGCCTGAGCCGGGCGCTCATCCATGCCGATCACTTCTTCGGCATGCTCGATACGCAGGCGCGAGCGATCCACATTGGCATGCTGGCCAAGGATTTCTTCAAGTAGGGATGTTTGGCCGACTAGGACCAGATGCAGCGAGGGGTGTTCGACCAGACAGGCGATACTGGCTGGAACAATGCAGCGGGGACCGAAGTCCCCACCCATTGCGTCAATCGCGATGATCGGAGCGGACAAGGATTACTCGTCAGCGCCCTTGTCGATCACTTTGCGACCACGGTAAACGCCTTCTGGCGATACGTGGTGGCGCAGGTGGATTTCACCGGTGGTCTTTTCAACGGACAGTGCATTGCCTTCGAGTGCATCGTGCGAACGACGCATGTCACGGGCGGAACGGGATTTTTTGTTCTGCTGAACAGCCATAACTAATTAACTCCTAAACGTTTGGGTCACGCTTTAACTGCGCCAATACATTGAACGGGTTGGACCGCGTCACCTCGTCCTCGCTCGGTTCGGGCTCATCGAGCCCAGCCGGTTGCTGGCAATCTTTAGGGTCATGAGCCGGGACAATCGGCAAGGCGAGCAACAGCTCCTCCTCAACCAACGCCAGCAGATCCAATGGGTCTTCACCCAGCTCCAACACGTCATAGCCTTGCGGCACGGATTGGGTATTCGCACCCTCCTTCACCACAGCGTAATCACACTCGCTGTGAATCGGCAGAGCGACCTGCTCCAGACAACGTTGGCATATCATTTTCACTTCAACCTCGAGCTCGCTGTGGATAACCACGGCATTACGCTCGTCGCGCTCGAAGATAAACTTCGCCCGCACCACACCTTGGTTATCGGCAAGTGGCTCGCAGAGTCGCGGCAAATCGGCCAGCAGCAAATCACCCTCAAGGGTGGCGCCACGATCAGCTAACTTGCGCGGATCAACGTGAGGTGGAATCGGTGCATTCGACATAGGCGGCGCATTCTATGGATGCACCCCGTCGCTGTCAAAGGAAATTCGGCCTGTCCAGACACATGGGTCAAGGCTAAAATCGCCAGCCGACTATAAGAAGGACAAGCCCATGCCACCCCTGGTGCTCGCATCCAGCTCGCCTTACCGCCGCGAACTCCTCGAACGCTTGCGCTTACCCTTCACCTGGGGGGCGCCAGCAATCGATGAAAGCCACCATACGGAAGATGCCGCCGAAGCCCTGGTACGCCGCCTAGCCGAGGAGAAAGCCAGAGCCCTGAGTGAGAAATACAACCACCACCTGATCATCGGCTCGGACCAAGTCGCGGTGCTCGGCGACCGAATTCTCGGCAAGCCGCACGACTTCGAGCGCGCCCGCGAACAGCTGCTGGCCGCTAGCGGCAAGAGTGTCACCTTTCTGACCGGCCTGGCCCTGCTCGACAGCCAAAGCAGCGATTGTCAGGTCGATTGCGTCCCGTTTACCGTACACTTTCGCGAATTGAGCGAGGCGCAAATCACTCGCTACCTGAAGGCGGAGCAACCCTACGACTGCGCGGGCAGCTTTAAAGCCGAAGGCCTGGGCATCAGCCTGTTTCGCAGTACCGAAGGCAGCGACGCCAATGCCCTGATCGGCTTGCCGCTGATCCGCCTGGTGGACATGCTACATGCCGCCGGCGTCGACATCCCATAAAGCAACAAGCCCGATCAAATGACCGGGCTCACCTGCAACACCATACCGATTAGCGCAGGGTCGGCCCCTGAAAGCCCATCCAAATAGCCAAGTTCTCGGCCACACTGGCGCCAAGTTTCTTTGCGAAGCGATCAAACGGGGATTCCTGCACGGTGAAATCGACCAGCTTCTTCTCGCCGATCACTTCTCGCGCAACATAACTGGTATTGCCCAACGCATCGATCAAGCCCAGCTGCAGCGACTGCTCGCCCGACCAGACCAAACCTGAAAACAGCTCGGGGTGCTCCTCGGACTTGAGCCTGTCCCCACGCCCCTCCTTGACGCTGGCGATGAACTGGCGATGGGTAGTCTCCAATACCGTCTTCCAGAACTGCGCCTCTTCTTCCTTGGGCGGCTGGAAAGGGTCGAGAAAAGCCTTGTGCTCGCCCGAGGTATAGACGCGGCGATCAATCCCCAGTTTCTCCATCGCCTCCACGAAACCGAAGCCGGCCGCGGTCACCCCGATGGAACCGACCAGGCTGGCCTTGTCGGCGTAAATCTCATCCGCGGCGCTGGCGATGTAGTAAGCGCCGGAAGCACCCAGGTCGCTGATCACTGCGTACAGCTTGATCGCCGGATATTCGGCGCGCAGGCGGCGGATCTCGTCATAGATATAACCGGACTGCACCGGACTGCCACCCGGACTGTTGATGCGCAGGATCACACCCTTGGTTTTTTCATCCTCGAATGCAGCCCGCAGACTACTGACTATATTGTCGGCACTGGCCATCTCCTTATCGGCGATCACCCCTCGCACCTCGATCAACGCCGTATGACCAGAGCCACCACCGCCAGCACCCTTCTGCAGATCGAGCATGGGCGCAAATAGCGCCAGCGCACCGAACAGATAGATAAAGGTCAGCAGCTTGAAGAAGATCCCCCAGCGACGCGAACGACGTTGCTCCTGCACACTTGCCAACAAAGTCGTTTCCAGCAACTTCCAGCTCTTCGCATCATCCCCGCCAGCAGCCGATGTTTTCCATTCATCCGACATATTCACCCACCTCAACTTGTTGCACATTCACACGCCGCTCAAGCCAGGCGCGCAACTCAGAAAACTGCTCTATCGCCAGCGCCGGCCCATGCTCGCGCAGGACCTCCAATGGCTGCGCACCATAACCAACCGCAACCGAATCCACACCCGCACGCCTGGCCATCAACAGATCGAATGAAGAGTCGCCGACCATTAATGCCTGCTGCGGCGCCACGCCGCAATGGGCGAGAATTTCGTGCAACATCAACGGATCGGGCTTGCTGGCAGTCTCGTCGGCGCAACGCGTGACATCGAAATAATCCAGCCAGCCACGCCCCTGCAACACCCGCTGCAAACCATGCCGGCTCTTGCCCGTCGCCACCGCCAGCCGATAGCCCTGCTCGCGGAATACCTCCAGCGTCTCGGCCACCCCGGCAAACAATGCCGAAGGCTCGGTTTCAAAGGCCAGATAATGCTCGCTGTAGGAATGACGAAAGCGCTCAATGCAAGCCGGCTCGACGAGCCCCGGGTACAGACTGCCGATAGCTTCCGGCAAACCCAGCCCGATAATGCCTTTGACCTGGGCATCACTGCAGCGCTCCAGTTCACAGGCATCGGCAGCAAGGTGCATCGATTCGACGATACGCCCGATGGAGTCGACCAAAGTGCCGTCCCAATCGAAAATCAACAGCTGATAATCAGACACTGAGTCGCTCCAAGGTACGCGCCCACATCTCATCCACCGGTGCAGCCAGCTTCAACACGCCACCTTCAGGCAGCGGCACGACCAATTCGTAGGCATGCAGAAACAATCGCTTGCCACCTAACTCGCGAATCTCGCGACTGAAGTCATCGTCACCATACTTGCTGTCGCCAGCGATGCAGTGCCCGGCATGCTGGGCGTGCACACGAATCTGATGGGTGCGCCCGGTTACTGGCTTGGCCTCGACCAGGGTGGCGAACTCGCCGAAACGGCGCAGCACGCGAAATATCGTCAGCGCCTCCTTGCCCTCGGGATTGACTTCGACCATACGCTCGCCGGAACGCAGATTGCTTTTCAGCAAAGGCGCATTGACCTGTTTCTTGGCAGTCGCCCAATGGCCACGCACCAGCGCCATATAGCGCTTATCCACGCCATCGCCGCGCAGCGCCTCATGCAAATGACGCAACATGCTGCGCTTCTTGGCGATCATCAGCAGACCCGAGGTATCGCGATCCAGACGGTGCACCAACTCCAGATCCTTGGCGTCGGGGCGCAACTGGCGAAAGGCCTCGATCACCCCGTAGTTCAAACCGCTGCCACCATGCACGGCAATGCCGGCCGGCTTGTTCAGCACGATCAGCGCCTTGT
>CAMPJN010000224.1 GCA_946886875.1 uncultured Pseudomonas sp. | reverse complement strand
TCAACGAGATCGAAGGCATCTCCCGCGTCACCTACGACGTGTCGAGCAAGCCGCCTGCCACCATCGAGTGGGAGTGACCTGAAAACAAGGGCAGCCAAGGCTGCCCTTGTCGTTTCTGGTCACTGCTGCGGCATCTTGTCCCGGTTTCAGGGTCGCAGCGCTGTCGCTGAAATGAGAAGATGTCGCAATTGGTGGCCCGGATGCAATTCGGGTATGACATTTCCCGGATTGCATCCGGGCTACGGGAATTCCTATGTCTTTTACCCGCAGGCAAATCCTTATCGGCCTGGCTGGTCTTGGTGTCGCCGGCCTCGGTACCAGCGGTGTGCGCTATTGGCTGGGTCGCCCGGAAAACCTGGCGACCCACGACTATGAACTGATCGCCGCGCCGCTGGATATCGAGCTGGTGCCGGGGCGCGTCACGCCGGCCTGGGCCTACGGTGGCCAGGCGCCCGGCGTTGAGTTGCGCTGCCGTCAGGGCGAGCGCTTGCGCGTGCGCTTTATCAATAAGCTGGAGGTGCCGACCACCATTCATTGGCATGGCATCCGCCTGCCGCTGGAGATGGATGGTGTGCCTTATGTCTCGCAGGCGCCGGTGCTGCCCGGCGAATACTTCGACTACGACTTCATCACCCCCGATGCCGGCAGCTTCTGGTATCACCCGCACGTCGCCAGCGGCGAGCAGTTGGGTCGTGGGTTGGTTGGTGCGTTGATTGTCGAGGAGAGTGAGCCAACCGGCTTTGCCCACGAGCACACCTTGAGTCTAAAGAGTTGGCATGTCGACGAGCAGGGGGGCTTTACCGATTTCAGTGTGCCCCGCGAAGCCGCGCGAGGCGGCACGCCTGGGCGCCTGAGTACGGTCAATGGCCGGCATGCGCCGACCCTGGATCTGCCGGCAGGGCAGGTGGTGCGCCTGCGTATTTTGAACCTGGACAATACCCTGACTTATAGGCTCAACCTGCCGGACGCCGAGGTGCGCATCTATGCGCTGGACGGCAACCCGATCCAACCGCGTCCGCTGGGCAAGGAATATTGGCTGGGGCCGGGGATGCGCATCGAGCTGGGGTTGAAGGTGCCTGCGGCCGGAGTGGAGTTGCCGCTGCGTAACGGCCCGTTGCGCCTGGCCACTTTGCGCTCGCAGGCCAATACCGAGGTCGCGGGTGATTGGCCGCCAGCGCTGCCGGCCAACCCTATTGCCGAGCCGGATCTGGCCTCCGCCGAAACCCTGAAATTCAACTTCGAATGGGCCGGGGCCGTTTCCGTGGGACTGGCTCAGGGGGCGGCGCACAGCTTCTGGCAGATCAATGGCCAGGCCTGGGACATCGATGACAAGACCTGCGCCGATCGGCCCATCGCCCGCCTGCAGCTGGGTAGGAGCTATATCTTCGAACTGCGCAACCTTAGCCAGTACCAGCATCCGATTCACCTGCACGGCATGACCTTCAAGGTGCTGGACTCCAACCGCAAGAAGATCATTCCCTATTTCACCGACACCTACCTGCTGGGCAAGAACGAGCGTGCTCGCGTGGCCCTGGTCGCCGATAATCCGGGGGTATGGATGTTCCACTGCCATGTCATCGACCATATGGAAACCGGTCTGATGGCCTCCATCGAGGTGGCGTAGGGTGGATGTCGCTTTTTACATCCACCGGCTTTTCTGGTGGAAAACGCTTCGCGGTTTTCCAGCCTACGGATTCAACCCATGAAAAAAGTACAAATCATCGACCGCTCGCGCGACCAGCATTTCATGCGCGAGGCCCTGGCCCTGGCCGCCGAAGGCGCGGCGCTGGGCGAGGTGCCGGTCGGCGCGGTGCTGGTGCAGGATGGCGCGATCGTCGGTCGCGGCTTCAATTGCCCGATCACCCGCCATGACCCCAGCGCCCATGCGGAAATGGTGGCGATTCGCGCGGCAGCGCAGGCCGTCGACAACTACCGGCTGCCCGGCAGTACCCTGTATGTGACGTTGGAGCCGTGCAGCATGTGCGCCGGGCTGATCGTGCATGCGCGGGTGCAGCGCGTGGTCTACGGCGCGACCGAACCCAAGGCCGGGGTGGCGCTGAGCCGGGGCGAGTTTTTCAATCAGACGTTTCTCAACCACCGGGTGTTGGTTGAGGGTGGGGTGCTGGCCGAGGAGTGCGGGGCGGCGCTCAGCGCATTTTTCAAGGCGCGCCGCGAGCAGCGTTAGCAGGCGGCAATTCGTGTTTACTGTTACAGCGGCGGTATGTCGTCCTGCGGCGGCACCTTATTCACTCCGGGTACATGCAGGTTGTTCACTGTCACTTGAGAGCCTTCCAGCTGTGGCTGGGTTACCCAGGTGAGAATGTCGTAATAGCGGCGGATGTTGCGTACGAAATGTACCGGCTCGCCGCCTCGGGCATAGCCGTAGCGGGTCTTGCTGTACCACTGCTTTTGCGACAGGCGCGGCAGTATCTTCTGCACATCCAGCCATTTATTCGGATCCAGCCCCTCGGCTTCGGTGAGTTTGCGCGCATCTTCCAGATGACCGCCGCCAACGTTATAGGCCGCCAGGGCGAACCAGGTGCGGTCTGGCTCTTTGATGCTTTCCGGCAGCTGGCTTTTCACGTGGACTATGTATTTGGCGCCACCGGCAATGCTCTGTTTGGGATCTAGGCGGTCGGACACGCCCATCGCTTGGGCCGTGCGCAAGGTCAGCATCATCAACCCGCGCACCCCGGTTTTCGAGGTGGCGGCTGGTTGCCAGAGCGATTCCTGATAGCCCATGGCGGCTAGCAGGCGCCAGTCGACGCCCTGTGCCTGGGCCGCCAGGCGAAAATCTTTTTCATAGCGCGGCAAGCGTTGTTGCAAGTGTTTGGCGAAGGTATAAGCGCCGACATAGCCGAGCACGTCGACGTGGCCGTAATAGCGGTTTTTCAGGCGCTGCAGGCTGCCGTTCTCGTGGGCGCGATTAATAAAGGTGTTGATCTCGTCGAGCAGGCTGGTGTCTTCACCGGGCGCCACGGCCCAGGCCAGGCTCTGCGAATCGCCGAGGTCGAAGGCCACGCGTACGTTGGGGAAATACACTTGATTCATTGCCAGTTCGTTGGAGTCGACCAGGGTCAGGTCGATCTGCCCTTCATCGACCATGCGCAGCAAATCGACCACCTCGACCTCGGCCGATTCTTCGTAAGTCAGCTCCGGCAGCTCGACTTTCAGCGTCTTGAGTTGTTCGGCATGGCTGCTGCCCTTGAGCACCAGGATGCGTTTGCCGAGCAAATCTTCCGGGCGGGTCGGGCGGCGCTGGCCGTTGCGATAGATGATCTGCGGGTCGACTTGTAAGTAAGGTGCGGAGAAGCGTGCGACTTGTTTGCGCCCGTCGCTGGCGACCAGGCCTGCAGCGGCCAATACCGGGCCATTTTTCTGGCTAAGGCTGGCGAAGAGTTCGTCGAGGTTGTCGGCCGTCTGGATTTGCAGCTCCAGGCCCCAGTCGTCGGCGAAGCGTTTGACTAGTTCGTATTCGAAGCCGGTCTCACCGTTGCGATCCTGGAAATAAGTGGCCGGGCTGTTACGGGTGATCACCCGCAGTACACCCTCCGCCTGAACGCGCTGGAGTGTGCTGGGTTCTTCAGCACAGCCGCCGAGCTGCAGGAGGATTCCGATCGCTGACAACCATAAGGTGCAGCGCAAACGGAACGCTAGTTGGGCAAACATTGGCGCAGTATACGCAAAGCATTCGGTGCGCCATATCTCGACAGCGTTGCGCTTCTCTGCTAGCACATTGGCATGTGTCGCCGAGTCGGTTGTCACGGGTGCCGCGGCGAACGGTTTAGGCTAGAATGCACGGCCTCAAAGTACACCCCCTTCCCAGAGGCTGTCCCCGATGTTGATCCTGCGCGGCGCTCCCGCCCTTTCTGCTTTTCGCCACGGTAAATTGCTTGCCCAACTGACCAGCAAAGTACCCGCTGTGACTGGGCTGTACGCCGAGTTCGCGCATTTCGCCGAGGTTGCCGGCGTGCTTGGCGCCGACGAAGAGCAGGTGTTGGCCCGTTTGCTGAAATACGGCCCGAGTGTGCCGGTGCAGGAGCCCAGCGGTCGTCTGTTTCTCAGCGTTCCGCGCTTCGGAACCATCTCGCCCTGGTCGAGCAAAGCCAGCGATATCGCGCGTAATTGCGGTTTGGCGAAGATTCAGCGCATCGAGCGCGGTATCGCCTACTACGTCGCCGGCGAGCTGAGCGAAGCCCAGGTCCAGCAGGTCGCCGAGCTGCTGCACGATCGCATGACCCAGATGGTCCTGAGCAACCTGGAGGACGCCGCGGCGCTGTTCAGCCATGCTCAGCCCAAGCCGCTGACCGCCATCGATGTGCTCGGCGGTGGTCGTGCCGCTTTGGAACAGGCCAACGTCGAGTTGGGTCTGGCCCTGGCAGAAGATGAAATCGACTACCTGGTGAGCAGCTTCAACGGCCTGGGGCGCAACCCCCATGACATCGAACTGATGATGTTCGCCCAGGCCAACTCCGAGCACTGCCGCCACAAGATCTTCAACGCCAGCTGGGATATCGACGGCGAGAGCCAAGAGAAGTCCCTGTTCGGCATGATCAAGAACACCCACCAGCTCAATAGCGAAGGCGTGTTGTCCGCTTATAAGGATAACGCCGCGGTGATCGTCGGTCGCGATGCCGGGCGCTTCTACCCGAACGCGCAAACCCGTCAATACGGCGCGACTCAGGAGCCGGTGCATATCCTGATGAAGGTGGAAACCCACAACCACCCGACCGCCATCGCACCTTTCCCCGGCGCATCCACCGGCTCTGGTGGCGAAATTCGCGACGAGGGCGCCACTGGGCGCGGCGCCAAGCCCAAGGCGGGCCTGACCGGTTTCACCGTGTCCAACCTGCAGATTCCCGGTTTCGAACAGCCCTGGGAAGTGCCCTATGGCAAGCCCGAGCGCATCGTCACCGCGCTGGACATCATGATCGAAGGCCCGCTCGGCGGCGCCGCGTTCAACAACGAATTCGGCCGTCCGGCCCTGACCGGTTATTTCCGTACCTTTGAGCAGGCGATCCAGACTCCGCGCGGCGAAGAAGTGCGCGGCTATCACAAGCCGATCATGCTCGCCGGCGGTATGGGTAATATCCGCGCCGAACACGTGCAGAAAGGCGAGATCACCATCGGCTCCAAGCTGATCGTGCTCGGCGGCCCGGCCATGCTGATCGGTCTCGGCGGCGGCGCGGCTTCGTCGATGGCCACCGGCACCAGCTCGGCCGATCTGGATTTCGCCTCGGTACAGCGCGAAAACCCGGAAATGGAACGCCGTTGCCAGGAAGTCATCGACCGCTGCTGGCAGCTGGGCGACAACAACCCGATCAGCTTTATCCACGACGTTGGCGCCGGCGGTCTGTCCAATGCTTTCCCGGAACTGGTTAACGACGGCGGCCGTGGCGGGCGTTTCGAGCTGCGCAACGTGCCGAACGACGAGCCGGGCATGGCGCCCCACGAAATCTGGAGCAACGAATCCCAGGAACGTTACGTGCTGGCGGTCGACGCGGCCGACTTCGAACGCTTCAAGGCGATCTGCGAGCGCGAGCGTTGCCCGTTCGCCGTGGTCGGCGAGGCTACCGAAGAAGCCCATCTGACCGTTACCGACAACCACTTCGGCAACAATGCCGTGGACATGCCGCTCAACGTGCTGCTCGGCAAGGCGCCGCGCATGCACCGTTCCGCCACCCGCGAAGCCGAGCTGGGTGACGATTTCGATGCCAGCAACCTGGCCCTCGACGAAGCCGTCACTCGCGTGCTGCATCACCCGGCCGTGGCCAGCAAAAGCTTTTTGATCACCATCGGCGACCGTACCATCACTGGCCTGGTTGCCCGCGACCAGATGGTCGGGCCTTGGCAGGTGCCGGTGGCCGATTGCGCGGTGACCGCCACCAGCTTCGACGTCTACACCGGCGAAGCCATGGCCATGGGCGAACGCACGCCACTGGCGCTGCTGGATGCCGCGGCCTCCGGGCGCATGGCGATCGGCGAAACCCTGACCAACCTGGCCGCCTCGCGCATCGACAAGATTTCCGATATCAAACTCTCCGCCAACTGGATGGCTGCCGCCGGTCACCCGGGCGAAGACGCACGTCTGTACGAGACGGTTCAGGCCGTCGGCATGCAGCTGTGCCCGGAGCTGGGCATCTGCATCCCGGTGGGCAAGGATTCGATGTCGATGAAGACCCGCTGGCAGGAGGAGGGCGCGGAAAAGAGCGTCACCTCGCCGCTGTCGTTGATCGTCACCGGCTTCGCCCCGGTCAGCGATATCCGCAAGACCCTGACCCCGCAACTGCGTATGGACAAGGGCGAAACCGACCTGATCCTGATCGACCTGGGCCGCGGGCAGAACCGCATGGGCGCGTCCATTCTCGCCCAGGTCTACGGGAAGCTCGGCAGCCAGGCGCCGGATGTCGACGATGCCGAAGACCTCAAGGCCTTCTTCGC
>CAMPJN010000223.1 GCA_946886875.1 uncultured Pseudomonas sp. | reverse complement strand
AGTTGTTAATACGCAACAGCATCATCGCCGGCAATCAAGATGACAACGGTGAACTAACCAATTGCACTAACTTAGGCGGCAACTACAGCTACCAGGCCATCGGCCTGTTGCGTAACGACGAGGCGAGCAATTGCGGCGCCGACCTGTTCGTGCCTCTGGAACAGACCTTTAGCCAGGTGCTGTCGCCGACCCTGAGCAAGCCCAGCGACACGCTCTGGTTCCATGCGTTATTGCCCAGCAGTCCGGCCATAGACGCCGGCATCGGCGATTGCATCGCCAAGGATCAACGCGGTGTCTCCCGACCTCAGGACGGCAATGGCGATGGCGTGGCGGTGTGCGACCTGGGCGCTTACGAGCTGACCGCTCGATAGCGGCCTTATCCCCGTCCGGTAGCAAGCGGGCGGGGCTTTATTCCTGCGTTTGATGCCATCCGTCGTCCCGACTCGTTCCCGCCGCTGCGGCGACGAACGCCACGGAACCATAACTCCAGGCGCTCAGTCATCCTCCTCAGGATGCGGCGTCGACGCATAGACCGTACATAACAAGAAAATGAAGCCCGAAAGGAACTCGCCATGCTTATGCCCGCATTCAGTCGATTGCCCGGCCCGCTTGCGCTCGGCCCGCGACCTGTTACCGCCCAGCCCCATATTCATCAATACCGCAGCCGACGCCGCTATGGCCGGATTGCGGTTACCGGCAGCCCTTCGCGTCCAAGACGCTATCGCCACCGCACGGCTCGTTCGCGGGCCTGTGGCGCTTCCGTTCAGCCTGCCGGCTACCCATTCGAGCCGATCTTGCATTGAGGCTCAATTCGCCCCGCGAGGTTTAGAGCAGTAGCCAAGTGGGATTACTACAACAGGTGTAAGCACAACACTGCCAATCCTGAACATAAAGGAACCGACATGTTCAATTCTCCCGTTAAATCCATACCTGGCATCCTGATCTGCGCCGCTCTCGGCGGGCTGCCCGCACTGGCCAACGCCAGCGACTTTGAGGTGACCACCACTGCCGATGACTACGATGGCATCTGCGATGGCCATTGCTCGTTACGCGATGCGGTGAGCGCCGCCAATCAGATGCCAGGCGCGCATCGGATACTGCTGCAAGCACAAACCTATGTGCTTAGTCGCGTCGCGCCGCTCGACGCCAAGGGCGTCCCGCTCGATGAAGACGGCAACCTCGATGGCGATCTCGATGTTGCAGGCGAGCTGACCATTCAAGGCGTTACCGGCACCGTGCATAGCCGTATCAGCGGCCAGAGCAACGGGCGCTTGATCGAGGTGCTGGCCGGCGCCACCTTGAATCTCGACCTGCTGGTAATGGATGGCGGCAATACCCCCTACAACGGCGGCGCCATCGAAAACCATGGCCAGCTGTCGCTGCGGCGGATGCTGTTGGAGGACAACCAGGCGGTCACCCCGGACGCCGTAGTTCCGCTTGCCGAGGCCGATCGCTACCGCTACGGCCAGGGCGGTGCCATCGCCAACTACGGCAGCCTGGCGATGCGCGATCTGTACATTCAGGACAACCGCGCCCAAGGCTCCAGCGCCAGCAACCAAGGCCGTGGCGGCGCCATCTTCAATCAGGGCAGCCTGCAACTGCGCAACAGCACCGTGCGTCGCAACCGTGTCGCCGACCCCGCTTTGATGGGTGCCGGCGGCGGTCTCTATAACCTCGGCACTGCCGATATCGCCCGCAGCGCATTCCTGGAAAACTACGGTCTGCGCTATACCGTCGGCGGCGCCATCGCCAACCAAGGCGGTCTGCTGCAGATGGTCAACAGCACCCTCAGCGGCCATATTCGTGGTGGTTTGAGCAATGGCTATCCCGGCAACCCGGCAAGCGACCTACCCCTGGCCAAGCTGATCAACGTCACCATCGGCGGCAATGCCGGCGGGGTACAAAACTGGGGCGACTTGCGGATCCGCAACAGCCTGTTCGCCGGCAATTTCGATTGGGACACCGGCGCCGCCTTCAACTGCGAAAACCTCGGCGACAGCTATCGCTACCAGGCCATCGGCCTGCTGCTCAATGACGAGCCGAGCAATTGCACCGCCAACCTGTTCGTACCCTATGACCTGACCTATAGCGTGTTGATGAAGTCGCTATTCCTCGACGGCGACAACGGCGGCCCGACCAAGACCTACGCCTTGTTGCCGGGCAGCCCGGCGTTGGATGCCGCCATCGGCGATTGCCTTAACCATGACCAGCGTGGCTTCCCGCGTCCGGTCGACGGCACTGGTGACGGCGTGGCGGCCTGCGATCTGGGGGCGTTTGAATTGGGCGCACCTTGATGAACGCGAATGCGGCCTATGGATAGGCCTCATTCGGCAACAACAGCGCGCGATCCTTGCCCTGGCCGTTACGCGCCAGGGCAAGGTACTCGCCGGACTGTTCACGCTGACGCCACCCTCGACCATCTGCTCCACGGCCGCCAACAGCGCCTCGGAGATACCTTGCTTGAGTTTGAAGGTGGAAAATTCCATCGCGGCAAAAGCGCCAATGTCGGGGGCGCCTTGAGTTGCATATGCCTGTTCTTGGGTATGGGAAGGGCGCGCAGCTTAACCACGCGCTACTGACAGCGTGGTGGCAGCAATCGGGCAACGCGGGACATTGCCTTCCCGGATTGCGCCAAGGTGTATTCGAGAAACGGATTCCCTGCAGGCGCGCCTCTGTGGGCAACCCGCTAATTGCCCGGCGATTCCCAGTGGTCATGCCGCTCGCGCCGTTCCAGGCGATAGTTGGTCACCTCCAGGCGAATGCCATCGGGGTCGGCAAAGAAGGTCGCGTTGTAATCCTCGGCATACTCCGGGTAGCGCTTGGCTTCGCTCGCTTCTATGCCCTGGCTGCGTAAGTGCTCGGCGACCGCCTGAACCTCAGCCACCGACTCAACGCGCAGGCACAGGTGATGCAACCCCGGCGAATACGGGTCGTGCCCCGACATGGCGCGAGCCGGGCGCAACACAATGCCAAAGTGTTTATTGAAATACTGGATATGCGGATCGCCGGCCAGGCTGAAGCTGTTCTTGCGAAACTCCAGTGCGCCGAGAAGAACCTGGTCATAAAAACGTTCCGACCTGGCCAGGTCGGAGACCGTGATGTAGATGTGATCGATACCTATGACTTCAGCCATGGTCGGCCTCCTCGAAGTAGCAAAGGGCAGGGCGGTTATTTTGACGGCGCGAACGAGAACCCCGGCGGATAGCTGTGATAGCCATCGTAATCGCCTTTACTGACAGGCACCCCGCGGCTTTTGGCGATGGCGTAAACCATACTGATATGGAAAAAGAAATTCGGTAAGGCGAGTGAGTAAACATACTCGTCGATAGGCAATGCGATTTTGGCCAAGCCCGCATTCTCGCGAACTTCCCCCGTGCCCTCATTGGCACTCGGTATATCCAACGCGTGCAGATAATCGATGGTGTGCTGGAGCTGCTTTTTCAAGCCGGCAAAGCTGACCTCGCCGTTATCGAACGATATCACCGCGCTATTTGCCAACGGGCAGCAAGCCCTGAGCGAGAAATTTGCAGCGATACGTATTTGAGTCGCAAGCGGGAACATATCGTCCGATAAAGCGGCGGACAATATGTCCTCATCCGCATGCGCTTCGATTTTATCGGTCAGCGTGAGTAGCTGCTTCAGGTAGCGAAGGAAAATATCTTTCGGGGGCATGGTCATCCTTCTACCAGGGCGTGCTTAGCAGAAACGCGGCATTCTTTAGAAACAGGGCAGGGGGGTTAAATAAATAGCGCGGCTCACGCTATCCATTCGGCGTCAAGCTGTCCATCGCTGTTTGGATGGAAAGGGAGGCTTACGCGGTTTCTTCCGAACCAAGGCATACCTCAACCCGGTTGCGGCCGTTGTCCTTGCAACGATAGAGCGCCTTGTCCGCCCGTTTGATTACGTTTATCAGCTCATCGCCTTCCTCAGCCTCGCTGACGCCGACACTGATGGTGATCGCGACGGACTTGCCGTCGAAACACCAGCGCTGTTGCATAAGCGCCTGCCTGACCCTTTCGGCGCTCGCCCGCGCCTGCTCCAGATTGGTATCCGGGAGGATGGCCAGAAACTCCTCGCCGCCCCAGCGCGCAATCAGATCCTGGGTTCTCAGCTCGGCCTTGATGCTGTTCGCCACCTCCACCAATACCTTGTCGCCTACATCATGGCCATGGCTGTCGTTGACGACCTTGAAGTGATCGATGTCCAGCAACAGCACCCCGATTGGATGCTGGTTGCGCTGGAAACGGGCCAGCTCTCTCTCGGCCGATTCGATCATATGCCGGCGGTTGAACAATTTCGTCAGCGGGTCGGTGGCCGCCATATGCCTCAGCTTGCGCTGCGCTGAACTGACGATCTTCAAGTAGAAGAACGACAGGTAGCTGAACATCGCGAACACCACGCTCAGATTGAACAGGTGCACCGCCAGCAGGGCGTTACGGGAAATCGGCTGCAGCGGCGCGCCAGTCCACATCACCGTATCCAGCCCTACGTAAAACGCCCACAGCGAAACCAGTGCCGCAAGGGCTGCGCGTAGCGGCATGCTGAGAAACAGCGCCGGAATGAACATCAGCAAATAGTAATGAAAGCCACTGTCCCAGCCGATCAACAGCGTGCCCAAGGCGGCGTGAACGATAACCTCCGTCCAGATCAGCGCAATGGCCAGGCGATTGCGTCGCTTCGCCAGTGCCTGGTAAGCCAGAACGTACATGGAAACACTGATGACATTGACCCAGGCCAGGATCGGCGAGCCGAGAGCGTAAAAGAGGAAGAAAAACGCCACATCCACAGTGCCGGCAATCTGGCAACAGCGCTTAGCCACCTGCCAGAACTGCGGGCGCCGCACAAAGACCGGCGCTGGGGACTTGGGCTTGTCGCTGCTATTCATAGGCGAAATCCAGGCGCGATCACCCAAGCCTAGGCTGCTATGGGCGGACTTGCGCGCTTGGCATCGGTGAGAACTGCTGAGTGGTCAGGGCGATCAGCCCAGTGCAAGGCAGGCGCTGACTCCTAGGGTGCGCCACGCCCACCAGTCTCGGCGCAGATTTCTGCTGCGCGCGGCGCCCCCACCTTTACGGCCGCTGCAGGATTGGCCTAATCCGCCGCTTTGGGCGCGCTAAGGGCTTTGCTGTAGAAGCCGGACGGATCAAAACAGCAAACCCGCCGCTTCCCGGAGGCGAGCATGTCGCAAGCATTGCTGATCCGCTGCGCCCGGGTCTTGGCCTGTTTGGCCGAGGTGATCCAATGGATCCAGTCGAGGCGGGCGATGGTGGTTGTGTCGTCCCAAACTGCGCGCGCCTCGGGAGCCTCCGCCAGGGCTTGTTGCAGATCGGCTGGGATCTCAGGCTCAGGCTCTTGCTCCACCGCCATGATCTCAAGCGTGGCAATGTCGCCAATGTTTACCTCTGCGGTTTCGAGTAGCTCCTTGTTTACCCGCAGCCAGTGGCTCAATTGACCATCCGGCTCAAGCGTAGCCTGGAAACCATGGCCGTTGAGGGTGCCCGCTACCGTCGTTCTTCCCCGCCTTGGCAGCTTTTCGCTCGCGCTCTTGGGCAGAACGGCAAACGCCCAGGGTGTATCGCCGTCCGACTTGGCCGGGCGCAGCAGCTTCGCTTCGAACCTCGATTTTGTCGTGCTTTGCGTCATTTCGAATCAACCTCCATGTGTGCCTCACGGCGCTGTAGAAAAGCTGCAGTGATAGGGGCGTCGCTTGCAACGCCCTGTCGGGCGATGGCGGGTGCAGGGCCCAACGAATCGAGCATGGCCAGCAGTGACGCTTCGCCCTGGACGCTGAAGACGATAACGCGAGAGTCCTTTGCCCGTTTCGCCCAACCGAGTTCATGGATTCGTGTCAGCAGCGCCGCCCCGAGCGCGCCTGCCAGGTGATGTCGGCGCTCGCTCCAATCAAGACAGGCCCTGCAAAACGAGCGCTTTGTACAAGCAACCGCGTCCGTATCTATGCCTAAACGGTGGAACCATAACCGCCCATGTTCAGTGAGCCGTGGGCCTTCGTGGCGGGTTTCGAACACGCCCTGGCGCAGCATCTGCTCGTACGCCAGCACACCCAACTCGCCGGCAAGATGGTCGTAACAGATGCGCGCTTTGCGCAGGGCAGGGTCGCGCGGGCCGGTTCGCGGGCGGACGCCTTCGCTTTGCACCGCCATGCCCATCAGCGACTCCAGCAGTTGCGCGACATCCGGCCCGGCAAGCCGGAAGTAGCGGTGCCGCCCCTGCTGCTCGACCTTGAGCAGCCCGGCTTCGAGCAGCTTGCCGAGGTGAAAACTGATGGTTTGCTTGGTAACGCCGGCCATATCCGCCAGCTCGGTAGCGGTCAGCGCGCCACCCGACATCAAGGCGGAGAGAACCTCCGCCCTGGCGTTATCGCCGATAAGCGCCGCAATGCGCACGATGTTAGGACCTTCACTCATGGTTCGATCCTAGTCGAACC
>CAMPJN010000222.1 GCA_946886875.1 uncultured Pseudomonas sp. | reverse complement strand
TTCCAGAAGTAGCCGCCGACGCCGTCCCAGGCTTTGATCCAGCCAATGGCGGTGATCACATCCGGCCAGGACAGCAGGTTGCCGCTGCGGATGTCTTCCGGGGTCTTGAAGCTGGTCAGCAGCATGATGATCAGCGGCACCAGATAGACCGCGCAGGCGGCGAGCAGGGTCGCGTAGATCGCCACTCGACTCAGGCTGAGGGGCTTAGTCATGGCGTTTGCCTCGCAGTTCGGAATACAGGTAGGGCACCAGAATCGCCAGCACCGCGCCGAGCATCAGGATCGCGCTGGCGGCGCCGAGACCCATCTGGCCGCGGGTGAAGGTATGGGCATACATGAACATCGCTGGCAAGTCCGAGGCATAACCGGGGCCGCCCGCGGTCATCGAGGCGACCAGATCGAAGCTCTTGATCGCGATATGGGCGAGGATCATCAGTGCGCTGAAGAACACCGGGCCGAGGCTCGGCAAGACGATGCGCAGGTAGATATTCGGCAGGCTGGCGCCATCGACCTGGGCGGCACGGATAATCGACTGATCCACCCCGCGCAAGCCGGCGAGGAACAGCGCCATGACGAAGCCCGAGGCCTGCCAGACGGCGGCGATCACCAGGCAGTAGACGACTCGCTCCGGGTCCACCAGCCAGTCGAAACGAAAGCCTTCCCAGCCCCAGTCGCGGAGCATCTTGTCGATGCCCAGGCCGGGGTTGAGCAGCCACTTCCAGGCGGTGCCGGTGACGATCATCGACAACGCCATGGGGTAGAGAAAGATGGTGCGGATAAAACCTTCGCGGCGGATGCGCTGATCGAGCAGCACCGCCAGCAGCACGCCGATCACCAGGCTGATGCTGATAAACAGGCCGCCGAACACCATCAGGTTCTTGCTCGCCACCCACCAGCGGTCGTTATCCAGCAGGCGCTGGTACTGCTGCAGACCGACCCAGCTGTAGCTCGGCATAAAGCGCGAGCTGGTGAACGACAGGACAAAGGTCCAGAGGATGTAGCCGTAGAAGCCGACCAGGATGATCAGCATGCTCGGCGCCAGCACCAGCTTGGGCAGCCAGCGCTGCAACGCATCCAGCGGCGAGGCTTTGCTAAAGACGGCGATTGAACTCATGGGTAACTCCATTGCTTGATACACCACCTGTAGGAGCCAGGGGGACGCCTAGTTCTTGCTGGCGATCCATCGTCAGCGCGGCTGATCGCCAGCAAGCTGGCTCCTACATAAAAACCGACACGGCCGATCCCGTAGCGCTTGCTTAGAGAGCAGGCGCCAGGGAGAAAAGGTTTAAATCCGGCGGGTTACACCCCGCCCTACGACAACCACGTCAGCCGCCGGCGAACCGGCGGCCGGGCTGGTTTTACTGCACGGCCTGGATGGCCGCGGCCAGTTGCTGGGCAGCTTTCTTCGGGTCGGCCTTGGGGTCGTTGAAGAAGTTGGTCACCACATCGAACACCGCTCCCTGCACATAGCTGGATGCGGCCATGCCGTGGGCCATGCTCGGTTGCAGGCCGCCATTGGCTGCCGCTTCCTTGAAGTCCTTCATCGAGGCCTGGGCGCAGGCGTCGAAGGAACTCATGTCCATATCCGTACGTACCGGGATCGAACCTTTGTTCTGGTTGAAGAACTCCTGGAACTCGGGCTCCATCACGGTGCGTGCCAGGTCTTCCTGAGCCTTGCGGTTGTCCGCGTCGCTCAGCTTGAACATGGCCAGGGAGTCGATGTTGTAGGCGAAGCTGCCCTGGGTGCCGGGGAACGGCAGGCACTGGTAGTCCTTGCCGGCGACCTTGCCGGCGGCGGTCCATTCGCTCTTGGCCCAGTCGCCCATGATCTGCATACCGGCCTTGCCGTTGATCACCATGGCGGTGGCACTGTTCCAGTCGCGACCGGCAGCGTTGGCGTCGACATAGCCGTGCAGTTTCTGCAGAGCAGCGAATACCTCGACCATCTTGGCGCTGGTCAGCACGCTCTCGTCCAGCTCGACGAAGGCCTTGTTGAAATCCTGTGGGCCGAGAATGGCGAAGGCCAGGTCCTCGAATACGGTGCTGTCTTGCCAAGGCTGACCGCCGTGGGCCAGGGGCATAAAGCCGGCGGCCTTGAGTTTGTCGGCAGCGGCGAAGAACTCGTCGAGGGTGGTAGGCGCGGTGGCGCCGGCCTTGGCGAACACTTCAGGGTTGATCCACAACCAGTTGACCCGGTGCACGTTGACCGGCACGGCTACGTAATCGCCGCCGAACTGCATCACGTCGATCACCTGGGGTGGCAGCAGCTTGTCCCACTGCTGTTCCTTGGCCACCTCGTCGAGGTCGGCGAGCAAACCCAGCTCGCCCCACTCCTGAATGTCCGGCCCTTTGATCTGCGCGGCAGCAGGCGGGTTACCGGAAACCGCGCGGGTCTTCAGCACGGTCATGGCCGCTTCGCCACCGCCGCCGGCAACGGCGAAGTCTTTCCAGGTATGGCCTTTGTCTTCAACCAGTTTTTGCAGGGTATCGGCGGCGCGTTTTTCGCCACCGGAAGTCCACCAATGCAGCACTTCGACTTCACCGGCGTGAACGGCCAGCGGCATCAGGGAGACGAGGGAAATAGCGGTTGCCAGGCGTGATATCGAATTCATTAAGGGTTCCTTTCTTGTTGTTATTTACCGGCAAGTCGGATGCTTGCTCTGGAATCGAGTCTAACCATGCTCAGCGCCGCCGCGGGTAACGAAGGGATGCGCAAAGGTCACCGGATGGTTACAAAGCACGAACACGCGTAGGGTGCGCCGTGCGCACCGCGTATACAGGGATGCCCGGTGCGCACGGCGCACCCTACGCATTACGCGGTAGCCAGAGCGTTACCCGCAGGCCACCTTCGCGCAGGTTGCGCAGGCTCAGTTCGCCGCCATGGCTGTGGGCGATATTGCGTGCTATGCCCAGGCCCAGGCCGTAGCCCTGCTGCTGCCCGGCCAGGCGAAAATGCGGTTCGAACACCTGCTCCAGGCGCTGTTCGGGCACACCGGGGCCTTCGTCGTCGACATGCAGAACAAAGGCGCCGTCGTCGTCCTCGATATGCAGATGGGCACGCTCGCCGTACTTCAGCGCGTTGTCCACCAGGTTGCCGATGCAGCGTTTCAGCGCCAACGGCTTACCCGGATAGGCAGCGAGCGCTTGGCCATCCACTGTGACCCGGCCGTTGCCGAGCGGCGCCAGGTAGGGTTCGATCACGCAATTGAGCAACTGGTTGAGATCCACCGGCTCGATGTTCTCGTGGATGTCGGTGTCCTTGACGCATTGCAGCGCGCCCTTGACCAGCATTTCCAGCTCGTCCAGGTCGCGGCTGAACTTGGCCTGCACGGCTTCGTCTTCGAGCAGTTCGACGCGCAGGCGCAGGCGGGTGATCGGCGTGCGCAGATCATGGGAAATCGCGCTGAACAACTGGCTGCGCTCGCGCAGGTAGCGGCCGATGCGCTCGCGCATGCTGTTGAAAGCACGGCTGACCTCGATCACCTCGCTGCCACCGGCCTCGGGCAGCGGTTCGACCTCGCTGCCCAGGGACATCTCCCGCGCCGCCACCGCCAGGCGCTTGAGCGGGCGGCTCTGCCAGTGCACGAGGATGCCGATAAACAACAGCAGAAAACTGCTGGTAAGGATGATGAACCATAGCTGCTGGGCCGGCAGCCCCTGCTGCTCCAAGCCGACATAGGGCTCGGGCATCAGGGAGGCGAGATACAGCCATTCGCCCGGCGCTATCTGAATCTGGGTGACCAGCACCGGCGGGTTCAGCGGTTCCAGGCTGAGGGCGTAATGGGCCCAGGAGCGCGGCAGCTCATCGAGCTTCAAGGCGCTGTTGAAAATGCGCAGGTCGTTCGGGCTGACGAACTGCGCCGACACATCCAGATCGCTGCCCAGGCGTTCGCGCAGCGTGGCATCGACTGCATCGAGCACCGCGCGCTTGCGCGGGGTTTCCGGCAGCACTTGCATGCTCAGAGGCTTGTCGTTGAGCGAGACGAAAAACCGTGTACCGCCCATGTTGCGCAGCTGGTCGAGCACCATCGGCCGGTAACCGATCGGCAGCGAACGGAAGTAGCTGACACTGGCGGCCATCGACTGCGCCAGGCTGCGTGCGCTGGTCAGCAGCCCTTCCATCTGGCTGGCGCGCAGCTGCGAGACCCAGATCACGCTCGACAACGCCTGAGCCAGCAACACTACCAGCAGGGTCAGCAGCAACATGCGCCCGAGCAGCGAACGCGGCACGGGCAGCAGCTTGCGCAGGTTAACCATGGCCCTACGCATGGTTATAGGGCGTAACTGTGGCCGCCAACTGGTAGCCACTGCCGCGCACCGTGCGGATCAAACGCGCCGGTTTTTCCGTGTCGCGCAGGCGCTGGCGCAGACGGCTGACGGCCATATCGACGATGCGTTCGAGCGGCATCACCTCGCGACCGCGGGTGGCATTGCCGATGGTGTCGCGGTCGAGGATCTGCTGCGGATGGTCGAGAAACAGCTTGAGCAAGGCGAAATCGGCGCCGGAGAGAAACACCTCTTCGCCGTCGGCATGGAACAGCCGGTGGCTGACCATATCCAGGCGCCAGTCGTCGAACGCCAGCACCTCACTGCCGCGCTCCTGACTGAAGTGCGCGCGGCGCAACAGGGCTTTGATCCGCGCCAGCAATTCGCGCGGGCTGAAGGGTTTGCCCAGGTAATCGTCGGCGCCCAGCTCCAGGCCGATCACCCGGTCGGTCTCGTCGGAGCTGGCGGTGAGCATGATGATCGGCACCTGGGCGAAGCGCTGATGCTCACGCACCCAACGACAGAGGCTGAAGCCATCCTCGTCGGGCAGCATCACATCGAGAATCACCAGGTCGGCCGTTTCCGCACAGAGCCCCTGACGGAACCCCGCGCCATCGCCAACGGTGCGCACCTGAAAACCGGCGCGGCTCAGGTAGGTTTGCAGCAGTTCGCGAATTTCCTGGTCATCGTCGACCAGCAGAATCGATTTTCCGGGCTGGCTCACAGTCCGCCTTCCTTATTGTTGTAGGGTGCGCCATGCGCACCAATAACCAGAATGGTGCGCGCGGCGCACCCTACCTCATCGTCTGCCCCATCGTCTGCTGCAAGGCTACACCGGCCCCCATCAACCCGGGGTATTCGGCGGTCACTAGCCACACCGGGATGCCGTCAAAGTAATCGCTCATGCGGCCCTTGTCGCGGAAGCTGCGTGCAAAACCGCTGGCCAGGAAAAATTCGGCAAAGCGCGGCACCACCCCGCCAACCACATAGACGCCGCCGCGGGCGCCCAGGGTCAACACATTGTTGCCCGCGGCGCGGCCCAGCCAACAGCAGAATTGCTCCAGCACAGCGCAGGCAACCGGGTCACCGGCCAGCGCGGCGGCGGTGACCTCGGCTGGCGAAGACAGGCGCGGCGCATGTCCATCGACCGCACAAATCGCTGCATGTAGCTGCAACAGGCCGCCGCCGCTCAGCACGTCCTCGGCGCGCACATGACCGAGCTGACGATGCAATTGCTGCCAAAGTTCGGCCTCGCGCGGGCTGCCGATCGGCAAATCGACATGCCCGCCCTCCCCCGGCAATGCCCGCCAACTGCCGTCGCTCAAGGCCAACAGGGTGCCAACGCCAAGACCGGTGCCGGGACCTATCACCACACAGGGGCGATCGCCCTCGGGCTCGCCGGGACAGACGCTGAGGCGTTCATCGTCGTGCAAACGGGTCATGCCCAGGGCCATCGCCGAGAAATCGTTGACCAACAGCAACTCGCGCACCTGCAATTCCCGACAGAACGCCGTGCGGCTGATATGCCAGTGATTGTTGGTGAAGCGGAACAGGTCGCCATCGACCGGCCCGGCACAGGCCAGGCACACCGAATCGATTGAGCCCAAGGGCAGATCCAAGTCGGCCAGGTATACCCTGATTGCCTGCTCCGGCCCCGGATAATCGGCAACGGGCAGAACCCGCACCGACTCCAGTTGCTCATCGCGCCAGAGCGCGAAACGGGCATTGGTGCCGCCAATGTCACCTACCAGTGCCAGCTTCACTTCAGCGCCTCCAGATCGGCGCTGAATACGCTGGCGCCCTGCTCAGCCGGGCTGAAGGCCGCACGCATAAAGCCAAACAGTTCGCGCCCGCAACCGATACCGCCATCGGTTGGCCGCGGCACCACTTCGCGCGCCGCCCACTCGACGTCATCGACCAGAACTTGCAGCGTACCGGCGACGCCGTCGACACGAATCACATCGCCATCGCGCACTTTGGCCAGTGGTCCGCCGTCCCAGGCTTCGGGGCTGACATGAATGGCCGCCGGCACCTTGCCCGAGGCGCCGGACATGCGCCCGTCAGTGACCAGCGCTACTTTGTAACCGCGATCCTGCAATACGCCGAGATAAGGCGTGAGCTTGTGCAGCTCGGGCATGCCATTGGCTTTCGGGCCCTGGAAGCGCACCACGGCGACGAAATCGCGCGCCAACTCGCCGGCCTTGAAGGCATCGGCGAGTTCGAGCTGGCTCTGGAACACCCGCGCC